>JBJTHX010000230.1:0-14599 GCA_046094745.1 Planctomycetia bacterium | reverse complement strand
AGATAGAGCTTCTTCTGCAGGCCGAGCTTGATCCGCGTGGCGGCCCGGGTGATCTTCCGCGTCACGAAGGTCTCGCCGCGACGCGGGCTCTCATGGTTGAAGAGGATGCCGCAGCAGCCGTGCAGGTCGTAGCCCTCGCGGTAGTTCACCGTGATCCAGTGGGCATACAGCTTGGCGACGCCGTAGGGCGACCGGGGATGGAATGGCGTCGTCTCCGACTGCGGCGTCTCCACGACCTTGCCGTACATCTCCGAACTCGACGCCTGGTAGAAGCGGATGTGATAGCCGGCGGCGTCCTGGAAATCGCGGATCGCCTCCAGGAGCCGCAGCGTGCCGACCGCGGTGACGTCGGCGGTGTAGGTCGGCTGATCGAAGCTGACGCGGACGTGGCTCTGGGCCGCCAGGTTGTAGACCTCGGTGGGCCGGATCTCGCGGATCAGGCGGGCCAGGCCGTTGCCGTCGGCCATGTCGCCGTGGTGCAGCACGAGCGGCCGCTCCACCTCGTGGCTGTCGCGATAGAGGTGCTCGATCCGTTGCGTGCCAAAGGTGCTGGAGCGACGGACGAGCCCGTGCACCTCGTAGCCCTTGTCGAGCAGCAGTTCGGCGAGGTAGGAGCCGTCCTGGCCGGTGATCCCGGTGACGAAGGCCCGCTTCGAGTTCTGCGCCACGTCTGAGCTCCTTCTCCCGGCATGGACGGCGGTCGAAACCCGCTTCCCGAGCCGAACGTCAAGCGGAGACGATACCGAGTCGGCCCGAATTCACAAGCCGAATTGTTCCGTGCCGACCCGGCACGTCAGCCACGGCCGCCCGCCGGCGGGGGCTCGGCCGGCGTGGCCACCGGATCCGCCGCGGGTCCGCGGGCCTCTGACACGGCCCGGTCGAGCGTTGGCAACAGGGCGCCGATGAAATCGACGCACTCCGGGATGGACTGCGACTTGATCCGCGTCTCGTCCATGATCGCATAGAGCTTGTAGACGGACTCGGCACCCTTCAGTCCAATGCGGGCGATCTGGGGCGCGATCCACTTGCCGTCGATGCCGTAGGTCCAGAACACTCGCAGCGTCTGCCCCTGCTTGCGGAAGGTGCCGGTGTAGACCTCGGCCTGGCGGCCGTCGGCCAGCGGCACCGTCTGGCGATGTTCCGACTCGCCGACCTCGAAGCCGGCGCCCGGATAGCAGCGGTCGGGCGTATGCCCGGAGGCATCGTGCGGCGTCGCACAGACGACGAACGCCGACACCCGTCCCTTCGTCCGCACGTTGCGATATAGGCGGGAGACGTGCCCCACCGCCCCGGCCCGCTCGAGTTCCTTGGGGTCCGACTCGAGGCTCTTCTCGAACTCCCAGTCGCCGAACCGTTCAGGAAACACCCGCTCGAGGATCGCCGCGTTCTGCTGCAGGGCCACGGCGACATTCTTGTCGCCCCAGCGATCGGTCCAGACTCCCTGCACGATCGTCCCGATGGCGACCAGGCCGGCCGCGGCGACCGCCGCCAGCAGGGCCAGCCGGGAGGAATCACCACCGGCCACCGGCTCGTCGGCCGCATGTCCTGCCGCGGCGGATCGTCCGATCACCATGGGCTTCATCGCCACCACTCCCATGCCCGCCCGTCGTCGCGACCGCGCGGGATGCCCGTCACGTCATTGCCGGGGAGGCGTAGATCCGCCGGGAACCCGAATCCGCCACGCCGTTGACCACCGTGCCCAGCACCCGCACGCCGACGCTCCGCAATTTGTCGACCGCGGCGGTCACCAGGGGCATCCGGCTCACATCCCGCATCGTGGCCACGACGGCCACGTCGCTCTGCTGGCCGAGCAGCAGGGCATCGGCGAAGGCCAGCACGGGCCCCGCGTCGATCACGATGTGGTCGAACGATTCACGGAAGCCCTTCATCACGCGGGACAACTCCGGCCGCGACAAGGCGGTGATCGCCGCGTAATCGCAGACGCCGCCCGTCACGGCGAACAGCCCCTCGATGGCCGTGGGTTGCACCGCCTCGTCGTTGCCGATCTCGCCGCGAAGCAGTTCCGGCAGGCCGGCCCGGAGGTCGAGTTCGAGGGCCAGGTGGGCGTTGGGGTGCCGCAGGTCGCCGTCGAGGAGCAGCGTGCGCTTGTCGGAGCGGGCGAGGCTGGCGGCCAGTTGTGCGGCGAAGGTCGTCTTGCCCTCGTGCTCCACGGCACTGGTCACGAGGATCACCTTCGGCGCCTCGCGGCCCGTCTGCGAGATGATCGCCCGGACGCCGTCCACGCTCTCGGCGATTTCGGCGTCGTTCGGCCGCTTGCGGGACCGGCTCACCCGCGGCAGCGTGCCGACGACCCGCACGCCGATCCGTTGGGAGACCTCCTCGGGCGTGCTCACCCGATCCCGCAGGTACTCGAAGAGCACCACCGCGCCGGCACCCAGCCCGAGCCCGCCGAGCGCGGCCAGGACGGTGAGCAGCGTGCGGAACAACTCGTCACTCGTCTCGGGCACGCTGGCCTCCTCGATCAGCTCCACCCGGGCCGGCATCGCGATGTCGACCTCGGACGCCTGCAGTTGCATGCCCATCTGGTCGGTGACCCTCTGCAATTGCTCGATCTCGGCCCGGCGGGTGGCCAGGTCGGCGTTTGCCTGCCCAAGGGCCGTCACCTCCTTGGCGACCTTCTCGTACTCCTTCGACTTGGTCGCGAGCTCGTCGCCCTTCAATTGCCGTCGCATCCGCAGGACACCCGGCCCGTCGGCGTTGCCCGAGCGGCGATTCGAGGAGTCGAGGGCGAGCTGCGCGGTGATCTGCGGCCGCAGTTCTCCGCTCCGCTGCCGGATCTTGTCGACCAGACTGGCCCGCTGTGCCTCCAGCCGCCGCACGGCGGGATCGTTCGCGCCCCGGGCGCTCCGCTCCGCCTGGAAGGTCATCGCCTCGTCGAGCGCCGCCAGCCGGTCCCGCAGCTCCGCGATCATCGGGTCGCGGGCGAGCATGGCGTCGAGCATCTCGTCGGGAACGAACTCGTCGTCACGAATGTCGCCCCGTGCCTTGGCGTCGAAGACGGCCAGTTCGGCGTCGATGATCGACAACTCCTGCTGCATGACGCTCAGTTGGGACCGCAGCAGGTTGAGGTGGTCGATGAGCAGCGCCCGTTGCGTGGCGACCTCGACGCTGTCATCGGCGCCGAGCGTGCGGGCGAGGTCGTTGTACTCGGTTCGCTTCCGGCGCAGTTCCGCCGAGTTCGACTTGAACTGCCGTTCGATGGTGTCCCGACGCTCGAGCCGGTCCGCCTTCTCCTTGTTGACGATGTCGTCGAGATACGAGCGGGTGACTGCGTTGACGATCTCCTTGATGTCGGTGGCGCTCTCGCCACGCAGCCGCACCTGGATGACCTCCGACTCCATCGGGGCGGAGACCTGGATGTAGCGGACCAGCCAGCCGACCAGGTCGTGCTTCTCCGACTTCAGGGTGTCGAGGTCCGTGATGCCCGGCCGACGCAGGGCCGACATGAGCACGAACGGGCTCTTGATGAGCTGGACCTGCGTCTTGCGGTACGACTCGTACTCCGCGTTGTCACGGCCGGCCGCGGAGAACATCCCCGTCTTGTCGCGGACGCGAAGCCAGGCGACGGCCTCGAAGCCGCGGGGCATGAACAGCCAGACCGGAATGGCGAGCAACGCCGAGGAGAGCAGTCCGAGGGCCACGGCCGGCAGCCAGCGGCGGCGAAAGGCGTGCCAGGCCCGCTTGTAGTCGATACCCCCCGCCAGTGGGTCGCCGGCGGCGCCGTAGGCCGGGGGAAAGTACTGGGGCTGGACCGTGGCCAGACCGGTGTCGCGGACAGGGGCGAGCATGCCGACGGACGGGGCCGGGGCGGCCACGGCCACCTGCGGACTGGTCTCGGATGGCGGATGGTCGTCGCTCATGTCACCACGATTTCTTGCCGTCTATACGCAGACGACTACCGTTTGGACGAACCTTGTCCGGGCTTCTGCAAGTCTAGCCTATTTTTTCGGCCGTTCCCGGCCGGGCCAGGGTCGGGAAACCGCCGGCTTTTCCGGCCGGCCGGACGCCGGCATTCCCGGCCGGAACCCCGGTTCGGGCGGTCGTGACGACGCTCGGCGCCTCCTCCTCGGTCACGAACAGGTGTGCCAGGATCTTCATCTCCAAGAGGATCAGACCCACCGCCAGCCCCATCATGAGGATGGCAGCCGGTGTGCTGTCGTGGAACCCTTCGGCCATGTCCGGGGAGACTCCGTAGAGCAGTCCCGCCGTCGTGATCCGCAGGGCGTTGGAGATGATGGCGATCGGGATGGCGCTGATGCCGATGACGAGGTTTTCCCACCACTCCAGCCTGCCGATGACGATGACGACGGCGGCGAGCCAGACGAAGATGGTCAGCATCTTCAGGCCCGCGCAGGCGTCGACGACGTTCATCACGTGATCCTCACCGAGGCGGATCAGGTTGCCCTCGCGGAAGGCCTCGAAGCCCAGGGTCTGGAGGATGAAGGTGGCGACGATGGTGTTGAAGCGCTGGAGCGGGCCGGTGATGTACCGCTGCGCCTCGTCCGGCAGCGGATACATGAAGATCAGCAGGGCGATCGGGGCCCATGCCCAGCGGAACACGCTCCAGCCGCCGACCAGCAGCATGGTGCCGACGAGGGCCGGCACGAACGTGTACATGTCGATCGTCACGATGCGAAAGTTGGCCGCGATCAGCCGCAGCAGGAAACTGCCGGCGAGCAAGCCGAAGCCGGCGAGCCGGGCCGATCTGGTCACCGGCGCGGCCGGGTGCCAGCGCCAGAACAGCAGGAACATCGTGAGCGCGGGCACGATCCAGCCGTGCTGGTACTGCGGGTTCTGCCAAAAGGACGGCAGGTTCGCGAGGCTCGGCCAATAGCTGTACACGAGCAGGGCCGTGAGCAACCCCGCCGCCGCCCAGGGCAGCGCGGTTTCGCGCCGGCGCAGTTCGGCCGCGATGGCCATCGCCCGGCGGCGACAGCCCGCGATGAAGGACTCGTCGACATCCGCCGGCGCCGGTGCCTCGGCGGGCACGGGTCGGGCCGACGCCGCGCCGGAAACGATGGAATGCACTGCTTTGGCCATGCAACGAAAGTCCCTGCGACGCCCGAAGCAATCATACCCGCGCGGTCCAGCGTTTTCCCGCGGCCGGTCAACCCGCGGTGTCGGCCCCGCCCGCCGCCAACCGGCCGATGCCGCGGCTGACGGCCATCACGACCGCCACGACCGCCACAACCTGCCAGCCGAACACGGCCCCTACGAGCGGCAGGGGCCCGACCGGGCGCGAGCCGAGCGCCCAGGCAGCGGCGCCCGCCATGCATCCGGCCAGCCAGGCGGCGCCGGCTGCGAGCCGGGGATGGCCCTCCGGCCAGATCCCGCCACCGGGCAGCACGCCGATGGGTTGCAGTGCCGGCACCGCCACGACCACGAGGCCGATCCCGGCTGCCAGCGGCGCCAGCCAGGCAGGAACCGATGTTCCGGCGGCGGCCAGCAGCCACCAGGCCACGGCCACCATGGCGACCGTGGCGTGCAGGGCGAAGCGGGCCCAGGGCAGCCACTCGCCGTGGAGGAGCATCCGATCGACGCCGCCGGCGACTAGGTCGGTGACGGCGATGGCGGCGACGACCGCGCCGCAGGCGGCCTCGACGATCGGGTAGCGGGCGGCGATCGGCTCCGCGCAGTTGCGGCAGCGGCCGCGCAGGAGCAGCCAGCCGAGCACCGGGACGTTGTCCCGCGGCCGGACCGGCGACCCGCACCGTGGGCAGCGGGAGCCGCCGCGGATGAACGACTCGCCGCGCGGCACGCGATGGGCGACGACGTTAAGGAAGCTGCCCACCATCGCGCCCCACGTGAACGCGAAGGCGAGCGTGGCCGTCTCGGCCCAGGGAAACAAGGCCTGCCAGGACGGAAGTGGAGCGAGCGGCATGTCGGCTGGGACCGCGAAGGGGTTTCGTGTAGGGTACCGCGGGTTTCTCCGGATCACAGGCCGCAGCGCATGGAACCGCCTCCCGTCGCCGATCCGTCCGCCAGGCGGCGGGGCCTGCCCCCGTGGCTGAGCCTGCTGCTGCGAGTGGTGGTGACGGTGGCCCTGATGGCCTACGCGGTGCGCGAGGTCAAGTGGGCCGATCTGCGGCAGCATCTGCGCGAGGCGGAGTGGGGCTGGTGGCTGGCGGGCCTGGCCGCGAGCGTGGCGGTGCAGGTGGTCGCCGGCATCCGCTGGGCGGCGCTAGCCCGGCCGCTCGGCTTCGACCGGCCGCGCCGGTTCTTCATCTGGCGGTTCTTCGAGGGGATGTTCTTCAGCCTCTGCCTCCCGTCCTCGATCGGCGGCGACGTGATCAAGGCCTACCGCATCGGCGACACCACGCCCCGCCGGCTGCTCGCCGGCTGCTCGGTGCTCGCCGACAGGCTGACGGGTCTCGCGGCGCTCGGCGTGCTCGCGGGCACCGCCCTGGCGGCGACGAAGCACGACCTGGGCATCGCCGGCACCGTTGGCGTCGGCGCGGCCCTGCTGGCGGCCGTGCTCGCCGCGTTCTGGCTCGGACTGCGGTCGATCGACCGGCTGCTCGCGGTCCTGCCCGACCCGCATCCGGCGCGGTCGCTGCTCGCCCAACTGCTGCCGTACCAGCAGCGGCCGCTCTTGATCGTGCAGGCGATCGCCTGGAGTTTCGTCGTCCAGATGGGGGGCGCGGTGGTCGTGGCCTTGATGGCCCGCACGCTGCAGGTGCACCTGCCACTGGCGGTGTGGTTCGCGGTGGTGCCGCTGGTCGCCCTGCTGATGGTGCTGCCGGTGAGCATCGGCGGCTTCGGGATGCGGGAGAACGCCATGGAGTTTCTCCTCGGCGAGCAGGGCGTGCCCACGGACAAGGCCGTGGCCGTCGCGCTCTTGTGGGGCCTGGGGACGATCGCCACCGGGCTCGCCGGCGGCTTGCTCTTCCTGCTCGACCGTGACGCCGGGACCACGGCGGCTCCGGACGCCTGATCCGGGGACTTCAGTCAGCGGCCCGTCGCCGGGCATCGACGAGCAGGATGCCGGCAATGGTCTTGGCGTCCTCGATCCGACCGTCGCGGCACATCGTGACCGCCTCGTCCCAGGGGACGACCCGGGTGCGAATCTGCTCCCCGGGCTCCAGGGCCTGCGGCCCGGGGGTCAGGCCGGTGGCCAGAAAGAGATGCATCCGCTCGCGGAGGATGCCGGGCGACATCCAGAAGGAGCCGGCGGCGTCGATCCGGTCCGCCCGGTATCCCGTCTCCTCGGCGAGTTCGCGGGCGGCCGCCGTGGCCAGCGGCTCGACGCGGTCGAGCGTCCCGGCCGGCAGTTCGAGCAGCGTCTGCCCCACGGCGACCCGCACCACCTCCACGAGGCAGACCTCCTCGGGCGACACGAAGGGCACGACCACGACGCTGCCCGGATGCACCACGACCTCCCGCGATGCGACCGTGCCGTCGGCGTGCCGCTCCGGCACCCGCACGACGGAGAACCGCCGCGCCGCCAGCAGCACCTCGCCGGTCACCGCGGGCTCCGCCGCCGCGGGCGGCACCGGCAGGGGCACGATGCGAGCGGTCTGGCCGTCGACGGTGAGCCCGCCGCGCGCCGCGGCCTTGCTTGGCACCAGCGCCAGCGCGAGGCCCGTGGCGAGCCGGGGCGAGACGCAGGCGGACGTCGCGACCGCGACCGGCTCGTCGCCGCAGCGGACCTCGGCTCCCGGGGCGACGGCGTGGTCGGTCGCCAGCCCCACGAGCCGGCGATTGACGTGGCCGAGCGCGTCGATGCGGGCCACGGTCTCCTGGCCGAGGTAGCAGCCCTTGGTGAACGAGATCGCCGTGGCATCGCGGCCGAACTCCTGCGGCAGCGCTTTCTCCGGGCTGTCGGCGGCCGCCGGCCAGCCCGCCTCGATCCGCAGTGCGTCGACGGCGGCAGGGTCGAGCCGCGGCAGGCCGCTGGCGGCGAGCCAGGCCTCCAGGCCGCGGCCGTCAGCGGCCGCGACGGAAACAAAAAATCCATCCGGTCCGCACCACGGCAGCCGCGCGATCTCCGCCTCCATGCCGGCCAGCTGCACGCGGCAGTGATCCAGCGGCCGCTGTGGGAGTGCGCCATTCGCGTGAGCGGCCAGCCAATCCGGGGCCGCGGCGCCAGCGACGAGAAAGCCGGCACGATCGGCGGAGGCGTCGATGAACTCGACGTTTTCACGGATGTGGTAGTGCTCGAGATGGTCGCGAAGCCGCGGTGCGATCCCGGCGGCCGCGTCGATCCACAGCTCATCCGCGTGACGCAGGATGGCGGCCAGCGCGATCACCCAGCCGCGGGCGTCGGGAAAGAAGGCCTCGCAGCCCCCGCCGGGCTCGACCCGCGTGACGGCCGCCGTGGTGAAGTGATCGACGAAGGCCGCGGCGTCGCGGCCGCGCACGAGGAGGCAGGAGCGGGCCGGCAGCACGGTCCAGGCCGACACCCCTCGGGAGCTCTGGGCGGGAAGTTCTACGGTGCTGCGTGTGGAATGGTTCAACGCCGACTCCGGGTGGCTGTTTCTAGGGCCCTGGCATTGTGGCCTGCAACACCGCGCCGGGGGCAGTCCCCAAAAACTTTTCACGGCCGCGAACGGCCTGCGACCCGCCTGCGTACAGGCATGCACCGCGAGCACGAGGTGGCTCGCGGCCCTGGCGAAGGCGGAGGATCAGTCATGGCGACCGTCCACTGCGAGCGGAATCTCGACGATGATGGCTTCGACGACGACGACGAGGGTTTCCGCGACCCGCTGGCGCTCGCCGACACCGAATACTCGGATGTCTCGCGGGCTGAGGCGGATGCCGGTGAGCTGCCGGCCTGCCGCGGCGCGGGGCCCCGGCCGAAGTTGCATCGGATCGCCGAAGTCCGGCGGCGGCAGAACGTGACCCTCCGTAACGTGGCGCGGCGACTGGGTGTCGCCCTGTCGGTGGTCCGTCGCCAGGAGCAGGCCGACTGCGACCTGCGGCTCTCCGAGCTCCATCGCTGGCAGCAGGTGCTCGAGGTTCCGGTGGCGGAACTGCTGGTCGAAGGGGACGGCCAGCTGTCGGGGCCGGTGCTCGAGCGGTCGCGGATGGTGAAGCTCATGAAGACGGCCGCCGCCCTGCGGGAGCGGACCGCTGGCTCGTCGCTGGGGCGGATCGTCGAGATGCTCGTCGATCAGATCCTGGAGATCATGCCGGAGCTTGCCGACGTGACGCCGTGGCACACGGTGGGCCAGCGCCGGACGCTCGACGAGCTCGGCCGCAGCGGCCGCTGCCCCGTGTCCGAGGACCTGTTTCGGCGGACGTGACCGGACTTGTTCGCCGCCGGCGGTGCGTCTAGTATCCCGGCGTCACGGGGACCCGCGCGGGTGCCCCGACGAACCGTCCACAGGTGCCTCCGCGTGTTTTCCTTCGTCGGCGTCATCGGCATCACGCTCGTGCTGTTCCTCGTGGTGGCGGTCACGGCGCGGGCCATCCTCGGCCGCTGACCGGGCCGCACCCCGCATGAGCACGGCGAGGAACGCGGCCAAGAGGCCGACGAACAGCACCCAGGCCGTGATCGCCAGCCGCCAGTAGTCGCGGAGCCAGACCCGCTCCGGCGGCTCGGCGCTCCGGGGAACCTTCCGCTGGACGGGACCGGCCCGCCCCGATTCCTGCCGCATGCGGTCGCGGAAGGCGTCCCAATCCGCCTGGGCCTCGGGCCGGGCGAGTACGGCGAGCCGCTGTTCCCGCCACTGCATGAACAGCCAGGGTGGCCCCGCCATCACGGCTGCCAGCGTGACGAGGCCGAGGAGGAAGGTTGCCGCGGTTCGCCAGCCGTTCGCACGCACGATCGTGGGTCCCACGCGGTTCGCCGGAATTGCCCCGTTTTCCGGGGCGCGTTCAGTCTGGCATCGCGGGGGCGGCATTGCTACCTTCCCGCCGCTGCGGCGAGCGTTGCCGCACCGAAGCGAGGAGTCGGGATCGTGAACCGTTCAAGTCTGCGTCGCGGCCAGCCGGTGGTGTTCGTGGCCGCCCTGTGTGCCGGTCTGTGCACGGCGACCGCCTTCGGCCAGGGTGGCTGGCTGCCGGCGGCGTGGTTCTCGCAGGCCGAAGTGGATGCGAAGCAGATGTTCCCGCTGGCTGAGAAGGACGGGCCGTGGCTCGTCCTGGCCACGACGTTCCGCGGCGAGGGGGCCCGCGAGGATGCCCGCCGGCTGGTGCAGGAACTGCGCACGCGGCATCGGCTCCAGGCCTACACGCACGAGAAGTCGTTCGACTACACGGGCACCCAGAAGGGCGTCGGTTTCAATCCCGATGGCAGCCCGAAGACCATGAAGTATGCCAACGCGGCGCAGGTGCTCGAGGTGGCGGTGCTCGTCGGCGACTTCGCGACGTGCGAGGATCCGCGCGGCCAGAAGGTGCTGCAGCGCATCAAGACCTTGCAGCCCGAGGCGCTCGCGGGCGAGGGCGGCAAGAGCCGCGCGTTCTCCGACTTCCGGTCGATGGCCGGGCTCGACAAGGCCAAGAAGGGCCCCATGCACCTGGCCTTCATGATCCCCAATCCGCTGCTCCCCGAGGACTACTTCAACCGCCACGAGGTCGACGCCTTCGTCCAGGAGATGAACGCCGACGTGACCCACAGCCTGCTCGACTGCCCGGCGCGGTACAGCGTGCGTGTGGCCACGTTCACCGGCTCGGGCATGATCGGCCAGGCGGCCGAGGCGGACCCGGCCGCGACGAGCGGCGGCCTGGTGGACGTGTCGAAGCTCGTCGGCGCGCTGCGCGGCCAGGGCTGGCAGGATCCGAAACTGCAGAGCATGCAGAGCGAAAGCCGGCTCGTCGAGGCGGCCGACAAGGCCCATCGGCTCACCGTCGCCCTGCGGCGGCAGGGCTTCCAGGCCTGGGAGTTCCACGACCGCGAGTCGAGCGTGGTGTGCGTCGGCAGCATCAACCAGCTGGCCGTGCCGCAGGCCGACGGCAAGGCGGTGGTGAACCCCGAGATCACGAAGATCGTGGCCGCCCTGGGGCCCAACCCCGCCAAGATGGCCCAGGGCGTGATCGAGCCCCGCGCCTTCGACGGCATCTTCCTCGACGTCGATCCGAAGCCGATCGACGTGCCGCGGACGCCGACGCGGCGCCGGTGAATGGTCGGGCTGGCATGACCGAATCCGCGTCCGCCGCGCTCGTCCTCGGCACGACCAACGAGGGCAAGCTCCGCGAACTCGTCGAGCTGCTCGCCCCGTTCGGCATCCCCTGCCGTTCGCTCCGCGGCCTCGCCGGGGCGGTGGACGTGGAGGAGACGGGGGACTCGTTCGCCGCGAACGCGGCCCTCAAGGCGGGCCAGCAGGCCGCCGCGCTGGGCGCCTGGGTGCTGGCGGAGGACAGCGGCCTGGTGGTGGATGCCCTGGGGGGCGCGCCCGGCATCTATTCCGCGCGGTTCTCGGGGCCGGTGCCTCCGGGGGCGACCGGGAGCACCGACGACCGCAACAACGCGCTGTTGCTCGAGAAACTCGCCACCGTTCCCGCCGGGAAGCGCACGGCCCACTACGCCTGCCATGCGGCGCTCGCCGACCCGACGGGCCGCGTCGTGGCGACGGCTGCGGGCACCTGCGCCGGCCTAATCGCCGTGGCGCCGCAGGGCGCCGGCGGCTTCGGCTATGACCCGCTATTCATCGTGCCGGAGTATCACCGCACGTTCGGCGAGCTGCCGCCGGCGGTGAAGGCCGTGATCAGCCACCGCGCCCGGGCGATGCGGGCGATCATCCCGGCGATCGTCGCCCGGCTGGCCGCGATCGGATGAGTTGCACGACGTTCTGTTTCGATAGAAGTTCGCCGGCCAGCTGAAGGAGCACGGGGGTGGACGCGGCGGGCCTGTTCGCAGGCCAACCGTCAGGTGATTCCGGGCTCGTTGAGCCGGTGTTCCAGGGCCGCCAGCGTCGCCAGCACCTCAACGAAAGACGGGGGCTCGGCGAGGTACATGTCTCGCATCGCGGCAAAATCGCGACGCAGGGCGGGTAGTCGCTCATCGCTGGGTAGCAAGTGGTACGACCCGGTCCGTGCGCTTTCGTAGTGTGCCCACGCACAGCCGAAGAAGACTCGCTTCCAGCCCACGACCCGTTCGCAGGTTTCGAGGTCTGCGATTGCGTCTTGCGTTGCGGGGTTACGAGCGAGGGCCGCGACATCGGCGTAATGACGCGAGAACCGGTCGGGCGTTGCCTTGCCAGCGGGGCGGTGATGCTCTGCGTGGAGTATCGTTGCCTTCTCCCAGAACGTCCGATCGATGCCCAGAGCGACGACGTTGCATTGCCAATCAGGCAAGACGTCGGGAAGAGCGTCGAGAAGCCAGGGCGTGATGGCATGGCTTCCAACCGGCTGCTGGTCTGTCAGGGAGCCGAACTCGAGTTTCACGACACGTCGCAGGTAGTCGAATCCTGTCGGCTGGTGAGACGGGTAGTGGAAGAGCAGATTCGGTGACCCACTGGTCGGGTCGGCTGCGTACTCGAACCAGGCCCCGCGCTCAGGTTTGCCAAGAACGCCTTTCGCACCGGCCTCGAGAGCCGGCTGGAGCTGCTCCTGCACCGCCTTCGCGCAGGCCGCCTCGGCGAGCGTCATCCATTTGTCGGCTCGATTGCGGCTCGTGTTCGCGCCCGTGCCCGCGTCTGGTAGTCCGAGCAGTGCCGGGGACACCGACAGATCGATGTCCTCGGAGAACCGGTCGATGACCTGGAACACCTTCGAGAGCGAGGTGCCTCCCTTGAACACGAGGCTCTCGCGGAACTCCGAGCGGAAGAGCGCACCCAGCAGACCCAGAAGTCTTTTTCCAAGACGACGGCGGACAGGCCTCGACTTGCAGCCGCCTGCTCGAAATAGAGCCGTCGTTCGTAGTTCGGCAGTTCGAAGAAAGCGAGCTTCATGTTCGACTCGCCGCGAGGTCACGAAAGATTGGATGCATCCATGTTGGTGCCAGGCGGAGATCATCGAGGAGCTTTCGTCGTTCCGCTGCCGGGAGCGTGCGCTTCAGTTGGGCGCACCGCTCGGGTGTCACGTGATCGCGGCCGAGTTCCCGGAACGCCTGAATCAGAAGGCCGCTCAGCCGTCCGGAGGGCGCCATATTGCGGGGAGTGGTGCGCCGCAGTTGGATGGTCATGCCACCGACGATGACGGTGCGACTGGGGCCGTCGGTCAGAAACACCACCTTCGCCGGCACCTGCTCCGTCAGGCCGAGGGCGTTGGCGGCATACGCGCCGGCCGGCTGCAGGCGGACACGGTCGCGGCCGGCGATCGCCCTCGCCACCGCTTCTGGCGGCGGCCAGAGCGGACCAAGCTGCGGGTGCTCTTTCGGATAGTCGTACACCCCTCGGGCCAGCCGCCGGATCGACCCGGCACGAACAAGCCTGTGGAGGGCAACGTCGATGGCCCTTCGGTTTCCGAGGTCGAGAAAATCCGACGGCACAACGACGCATCCGCGGCCCCGGCGCCGCAGGGCGGCGAGGATTCTCGAGTCGAGCGACTCCGGCGACTTATGACGACCTGCCATGTAAGAAAAAATAGCACTCTTTTCTTACGCAATCAACCTCGCCACGGCGGTCGGCCACGGCATCGTTCTCAACACGTTCAACGAGCGCCACGACCGCATGTTCGCCGGGCTGACGACCGTGCGACCATACCGAAGCTGACGCGCCCTTGGCCTGCGGCCGATCGTACACGAGCAACCGCGCGATCTACGGGCTGTGACCTGGTTGGGCCCGAGCCGCTCGACAAAGTCCGCGGCGCCAGGAGTCAACACCGCCGGCGATTGCGCCTACCGCGTCCGCCGCTGCTGCTGGAATCTCTCGGGGATCACAAAGTCCTCGGTCGTGCTGCCGTCGGGTTCGGGGATCAACTCCAGCGACTCGATCAGCGGGATTTCGACGTCTTCCTTTTCGATCAAGGCCGTGAGCGTCTTGGGGGAGATTTTCTTGAGGTTGGGGAGTTTCAGCGGGCCTTTCCGCGTGGCGAGGGCTTGGGCGATGGCAACGGCGTCGGGGGAGTCGAGGGCCGTGACGTGGGAAAGGTCACCTTTCACTAACGCTGCCCAAGCCAGTGCCGTCTCGGGGGTCAGCGGGTTCTTGGCGAAAAATGCCTTCGGCGCGTTGTTGTGCAGATACACCTCGCCCTTGAACTCCCCGAGCGCCTTGGCCGTGTCGGCGTCGAGCGCGGTCAGGCGTTCGAGGCACATAGAATAGCCCTTGAAGTCTGCGAGTGCCTTGGCCGTGTCGGCGTCAATCGCGGTCATTCCGTTGAGGTGCAGATGTTGGCCCCCGAACCCCGCGAGCGCCTTGGCCGTGTCGGCGTCGAGCGTGGTCAGGCCGTCGAGGATCAGACAATCGCCCTTGAACTCCGCGAGCGCCTTGGCCGTGTCGGCGTCGAGCTTGGTCAGGTTCGGCAGTTGACCGTTCCATGCCTTCAATCCCGCGAGCGCCTTGGCCGTGTCAGCGTCGAGCGTGGTCAGGCCGTCGAGGCTCATCCATGTGCACTTGAACTCCGCGAGTGCCTTGGCCGTTTCGACGTCGAGCGTGGTCAGGCCGTCGAGGATCAGCAATTCGCCCTTGAACTCCGCGAGCGCCTTGGCCGTGTCGGCGTCGAGCTTGGTCAGGTTCGGCAGTTGACCGTTCCATGC
>JBJTHX010000229.1:0-2934 GCA_046094745.1 Planctomycetia bacterium | reverse complement strand
CGTCGGGCAGATCGTTGGCCCACACGAGCCAGTTCGGGGCGAGGCGGGCCCGCTCCGCGAGCAACTCCTCGCGCGACCGGGTCTCGCGGGCGGGCAAGGTCGCCTTCTTCTCCGCGGCGGCCAGCTTCTCCAACTCGGCGTCGATCGCCTCCAGCCGGCTGCGGCGGTCGGTCTCGCGGCGGGACTCGGCCGCGGCCGCGGCGGCCAGGGACGTCTCGTCGGCCACCGTCTTCACGGCCTTGAAGAACAGCGGGTTTTCGTAGAGATCGCGAAGCTCGTCGAGGCTCACCCCCGGCAGGCGGAAGAGCGGGTTGTCCTGGAAGGACCGCACGTCGAGCAGGAACGGCCGCAGGTCGCCCGCCTCCTCGGGCATGCGGCCGACGGCCGCCTCCAGCGGCGCCGGCAGGAGGCCCGCGCCGTCGAGCCAGGCCGCCGCGGTCCAGGCGGCCGGATCGAAGTCGCCGCCCGCGGCGATCACCAGCCGCCCGCCCTGGGCGACGTACTCGCGGAGCAGCGTCGCCTGCTCCGGCGACGGCCCCGTGATGCCGGCGATGACCACCAGCCGGGCGTCCGCGAGCAGTTCGCGGGTGATCCCGTCGGGCGTCACGTGCCGCACCTGGACGAGCGCCGTCTCCCGCTGGTCGCGGCTGGCCGGCGCCAGGAGCGTGCGCAGGTGCCGCGTCTCGCCGTAGCGGCCGAGCGCCGGCTGCTCGCCCTCGGCGCCGTATTGATCGACGAACACCACCGGCAGGGCCGCCACCACGGGCACGACGATCGACCGCGCGTCGTCCTCGGGGAGATGGTCGTTGGCCATCGACACCGTCACGGGCACCGAGGCGATCTTGCCCGGCTCGACGTCGACCGCGAAGCGGTGCCGGAACGGCACCTCCCGCGCCTGCCCCGGCTCCAGATCGACGGCCGTCGCCGCCGCCTCGACGCCGTCGACGAGCAGGGCCACGCGGACGCCCGCCCGCGGCGCCGCGGCCACGTGCCGCACGACGGCCGTGAGCGTGGCCTCGGACTGGGTGTCGGCGACGCCATCTTCGATGCGGAGGGATTCGACCCACGAGTTGTCGCGGTCCGGCGGCGACACGGAGACGACCTGGATCTCGGGCCCCTCCTTCCGCGCGGCGTCGTCCTTCCCTTCCCCGGCATCCTTGGGCTCGCGGTCGCGGCCGGCCCAGTTGATCGCCTGCTGGTCGCCGATGAACACGATCCGCTTCTCCGGCAGGTCCGGAGCCGCGTCGGCCGCCCGCTTGGCGAGGGCCTCGGCGGCGGCGGCGGTGCCCATCCGGTCCACCACCGGAACGGCGGCCACGGCCTCGAGCGCATCCTCCTTTGCCCGGTAGGCGTCGAGGCTCGTGCCCGCGGGCGAGCCGCACAGCGGCAGAACGGAGATCCGGCTGCCCGGGGGCAGCTGCTCGATGAACTCGCCGGCCCGCACGCGGGCGTCGTCGAGCAGCGTGCTGCCGCCGAGCCGCTCGCGGCCCATGCTCATGCTGTTGTCGAGGACGAGGATCGCGTGCACGGGGCCGGACGTCGCCGCCGCGCCGCCGGTGGCGAAGAACGGCCGGGCCACGGCGAACCCGAACAGCGCCACGGCCGCCATCCGCAGGGCCATGAGGAGGAGTTCGCGGAGCCGGAGGAACGCCTTGCTTCGCCGCGAGGCCTCGAGCAGGAAGTCCATCGCCGCCCAGTCGACCTGGCGGAAGATGCGGCGGTTGAGCAGGTGGATGAGGACCGGCCCGGCCGCGGCCGCGAGGCCGGCGACGGCGAGCCACTCTCCACCCGGCAGGAACGAGATCATGCGAGGAGTCCCTGCCCGCGGGCGGGTCAGCGTCCGGCGAGGACGCCGACCTTCGCTTCCTGAAGGATGGGCAAATAGCGGTAGGGGATCGCGAGGACGAACACCGCCACGGCCGTGCCGTAGAGTTCACTGTTGAGACGGGTGTCGAGCCAGGCCCCGTCGGGCCGCTGGCTGGCGACGAGCATGTCGCGAAGTTTCGCGTAGTGGTCCTTCCAGCCCTGGCCGCCGACCTGGTACAGCGACTGGCCGACGTAGTTGAGCGTGTAGGAATCGAAGGGCAGCTGACCGCTGGCGGCCGCCGGCGGCTTGGCCGCCGCGATCGCGGCCGTGACCGGCTCCATGCTCTTGGCGATCCGCCAGTCGTCGTACTGGCCGAACTCCTGGATGCAGATCACGCCAGCCGCGGCCATGGCCAGCGTGGCGCCACCCCCGCCGCTGTAGGTGAACTGCCCCGGGCCCTCGCGCATCTTGGCATCGCCCTGGTTCTTCACGCCGTGCTTCGGCAGGTACATCGACCGCACGCGGCCGATCGCCTTCTCGATCGTGGCCCGCGGGATCTCGAAGCCGCTGTCGGTGGCGCTCCGCAGGGCCTTGGCCTGCATCACGCACAGGCTCAGGTCGCCGTCGCCTCGCTGGGCCACGTAGGACCAGCTGCCGCCCGGGCCCTGCGTCTGGACGATCACCCGCAGCGCCCGGTCGAGGGCCGCGCCGAGCTTGCGGTCGTTGGTCATGCCGTAGGCCTGGCCGAGCACGAACGTGGACAGGCCGTGGTTGTACATGTCGTGGTTGGGGGCGCTGATGTTGAGCAACCCCGACGGCTTGGCGTTGTTGACCACGAAATCGAGGGCCCGGCCGACGGCCTGACCGTATTTGCCATCCCCCGGCGTGTGGCCGGCCGCCATGAAGGCCAGCGCCCCCGTGGCCACGATGCCGAGTTCGTTCGTGCCCCAGTTCCCGGCCGCCCCCTGCTTCCCGGCCAGGTGCGCCAGGCCCTTCTTGATCGCCGCCTCGCTCTGCGGCGTGAACTCCCACTCCTCGGCCGCGGGCGGCTGGGCGAACGCCGGGCGGGGACGAAGCCCAAGCCCGGCGACCGCGAGCAGGGCGGCGAAGATCACGCGGGTGGGCGT
>JBJTHX010000228.1:0-5455 GCA_046094745.1 Planctomycetia bacterium | reverse complement strand
GCGTTCGCGCCGGGTGATCCGATCGGCGTCGCGTGCCTGTGCGGGCCGCCGCCCACGTACCGACCCACCGCGTCACGGCACTGCCCCAGGGGCGCGAGCGGCCGCATGCCCCCCGGCCCGCACAGGCACGCGACGCCGATCGGATCACCCGGCGCGAACGCCTCGATCCGGCATGGATACGGCGCGGGAGACGCCGGCGGCGTGCCGGGGAGAATGGTCACGAGGCCGTCGCCGCCGGCGCCGTCGAGCGGCTTGCGGACCGCGGGCCGGATGAACCACTCGGGCCAGGGTGCGTTCGCGGCCAGCGACCGCCCCGCGGGCACGGGCACACCCGCGGCCGCCAGCGCCTCGACCGTGGCCTGCTTGTCGGCGGCGATCGCGATGAACGGCCCGTCCGGCGCGATCACGGTGCCGCCCGCTTCGCGGACCGCCGCCGCGCGGTCGGCCAGCAGGCCGCCCGCCTCCGGGGCGACGATCAGCACGGCGTCGGCCCCCGCCGCCGCGGCGACGAGCGCATCGACGTCACCCCCGGCCGGCACGCGACGGATGCGGGCCGCCGGCGGCACGGCCATCGGCCGCGACGCGTCCACGAGCGCGGTCACGTCGAGCCGTGGATCGCGGCATGCATCGCGGACCAGCGCGGCGAACATCGCGCGGCCCTCTGCATAGAGCGGATCCCCGTTCCCGACGGCGCCGGACGTCGCGGCCGTCAGCCCGCCCGAGCAGCACCACTCGTAGATCAGGATCCGCATCGCAGGCCGGCCGCACCCGCCCCCCGCGTCATGCCTCGTGGCCCGGCTGCCCACCGTCAGCTTCGGCCAGCGTGCCGCCGTGCTTCCGCACCGGAAAGGCGAGCGACGCCGCGACGCTCGTGCCGATCAGGGTCACGATCACCAGCAGCGAGACCGCGGGGTGGATGAGGTGCCCCTTGGCGTGGGCATCCCAGCCGCCCTGGGCCGCCAGCCACTCGTTGTGCCGCGCCGCCTCGGCGATCATCTTGCAGCCCACGAAGACGAGCACCGCGGACAGGCCGTAATTCAGGAACCGGAACAGGTCCATCACGCCGGCCAGCAGGAAGTACAGCGCCCGCAGGCCGAGAATCGCGAACACGTTCGACGTGAAGGCGATGAACCGCATGTAGTGCGTGCCCGGCGACACGACGCCGAGGATGGCCGGCACGCTGTCGACGGCGAACAGCACGTCGGTGCTCTCGATCACGAGCAGGACGAGGAACAGGGGCGTGGCCATCAGCCGGCCGCCCTCGCGGACGAAGAACCGGTCGCCCGCCGGCTGGCTTGACACGGGGATGAAGCGGCGAAAAAACCGCACGAGGCCGTTCTCGCCGGCCTCGTGGTCCCCGCCGCCGCAGGCCAGCTTGATGCCCGTGTAGACGAGGAAGCCGCCGAAGACCCAGAGCACCCACTTGTACCGCTCGACGAGCTCGGCCCCGAGCAGCACGAACGTGAGCCGCATGACCACGGCTCCCAGGATCCCCCAGAAGAGGACGCGGTACTGGTATTTCAGCGGCACGCCGAAGTAGGCGAACACCACCGCGAACACGAACACGTTGTCCATCGACAACGACCATTCGACGAGGTAGCCGGTGAGGAACTCGATCGCCGGCCGCCCGCCCAGCCACCACCACACGAGGCCGTTGAACGACAGGGCCAGCGCCGACCAGAAGCAGGTCCAAAACGCGCTCTCCCGGAGGGAGGGCTCGTGGGACTTGGGGTGGAAGACCGTGAGGTCGAGCGTGAGCATCACGGTCACGAAGACCGCGAACGCCACCCAGTGGATCATCTGGATCGTCGAGCCGGCGGCAATCTCGGCGAGCGGCAGCACGGGAGACCTGCGAAGGAGGGGCCGGCTACAGGATGCCGCCGGCGGGGACATGGTAGCAGCGAGGCCCGGCGACGGCGGCGCCGGAGTTTCAGGGGGGCGACGGACGGCCGTTTCCGGCCCGGAGCCCGGTCACGAAGCTTTTCGTCATCGCGGCGAACACCGGGGCGTCCCGCTCCCAATCGTGATCCTCGGCCTGGCAGAGGAGCAGATAGATGGCGTCGGGCGTCTCCAGGGTCCGCACCTGGGCCGTGTTCGTCAGGTCGAGGCAGTAGAAGTTCAGGTCGAACCCGCGCAGACGGTGGCCGGCCACTTCCTCCTCGGCGGCCTCGCTGTCGAGCTCCTTGTACTGCTCCCGCATCTCGCGGATGACGGCCGCGGCGAGTTCGTCGGGCGGCGCCCCGGACGCGTGGCCGCTGACCGACCAGAAGCCGCCGTCGGGTGCGTAGACGGTGACCGCCTGCCGGCCCTCGGCGTCGTCCACGTCGACGGACCAATTCTCGGGATGATCGAAGGCGAGACCGAACCGATTGAACCGCATGATCGTGGGGCTCGAGGCGGCAGGGGAGCGAGATTTGACGCGGAATTGTAGCCACCGGCGGCCCGGCGAGCGGTCTGGACCGGCGGCGGGGCCTCCGCTACCGTCCGTCGCCCCAAGGCTCGACCTCACCACGCCCGCACCGCACCACGACCCATGGCCCAGTCGCCAGGGGTGGCGATCCGCCGCCCCGCTTCCGCCGCCGTCCTCGATTACGCCATCCCGGCCGCCATCCTGCTGGCCGTGCTGGTGGTGCTCGCGCCGGTGCCGCCGGCGATCGTCGACCTGCTCCTGGCCGCGAACCTGACCGTGTCGGTGCTAGCGCTGCTGGGGGCGCTCGCGGCCCGCACGCCCCTGGAGATGAGCGTGTTTCCCACGTTCCTGCTCGGGGCGACCCTGGTGCGGCTCGTGCTCAACATCGCCACGACACGGCTCATCCTCTCCCGGGCGGCCATCGACGGGCCGGCGGCCGCGGGCCACGTCGTCGAGGCCTTCGGCGAGTTCGTCGCGGCCAACAACCTCGTGGTCGGGGCCGTCGTGTTCGGGATCATCGCCGTCGTGCAGTTCGTGGTGATCACCGCGGGGTCCACGCGGACGAGCGAGGTCGCGGCCCGCTTCGCGCTCGACGGTCTGCCGGGCCGTCAGATGGCGATCGACGCGGAAGTCCAGGCCGGCTCCCTCTCCCGTGAGGAGGGGCGACGGGCCCGACTGGACCTCCAGCGTCACGCCGACTTCTTCGCGAGCATGGACGGTGCCAGCCGGTTCGTGGCCGGCGAGGCGAAGGCCGGCGTCATCATCACGCTGGTCAACCTGGTCGGTGGCCTGGCGCTGGGGGTCGTCGAGCACGGGATGCCACTCGCAAAGGCGCTCGACGTCTACGCGCGGCTCACCATCGGCGACGGGCTGACGAGCGCCGTGCCGGCGCTGTTCGTGTCGGTCGCCACGGGCCTCTTGATCTCACGGTCGAGTCAGGCCGTCGACCTGTCCCGCGAGTTCGGTCGCCAGTTCACCGCCCGCCCCCAGGTGCTCGCCGTCACCGGCGTGTTCCTCGGGCTGTTGTCGCTCACCGACCTGCCGTTCCTGCCGCTGGCGACGATGGCGGGCCTGGCGCTCGGCGGCGCCTACCTGACGGGCCGGCGACGGGCCAACGCCGGGCTCGACGAAGACGGCCGGGCGGAACCGACGCCGACCGTGCCGCTGGCCGACGTGATCGCCGACGAGCAGCTGGTCGTCCGCCTGGGCGGGGGACTCGTCGGCCTCATCACCGGGCCACAACCGCCGCTCCTGGGCCTGACCGCATCGCTGCGCAAAGCCGTGGCCGCCGACCTCGGCGTCGTCGTCCCGCAGGTCTCCTTCCGCGACGATCCCTCGCTACCGGCCCGCGGCTACGCGATCCAGGTCGCCGGCGAACTGGTGCACGAGGGCGACCTGCCGGCGGGCAGGCTCCTGGTGATCGCCGACGCCGACGGCCAGGACGCCGTCGATCCGCTCACGGGCAGGCGGGCTGCTTGGGCCGCCCACGCCGCGGCCGAAACGGCCCGCCTTCGCGGCGCGACGGTGCTCGACGAACCCGCCTGCATCGCCCGGGCCCTCGAGGCAGTGGTCCGTCGCCACGCCGACAGACTGCTCTCCCGTGACGCCGCGAACCGGCTCGTCGAGTCGCTGCGGGTGACGCAGCCCGCCCTCGTGGAGCAGGTGGTGCCGGGCGTGCTCTCGATCGCCCGCATCCAGCGCACGCTGCAGTGCCTCCTGCAGGAGGGCGTGCCGGCCCGGCCGCTCGCCGAGATCATCGAGATCATGTCGGACCATGCCGCCGAGGCGGCCGAGCCGCGGCACCTGGCCGAAATCGTGCGGCGCCGACTGGCGGGGAGCATTCGTCGTCGGGCCCGCGATCCCGAGGGCCGGCTCACCGCGGTGCGACTCGCGGCCGGGGCGGTCGAGCCGCTCGTCGACGCGGCGGCGCGGCCGCCGGCCCGCCTCGTGGCGGAGATTCGCCGGGCCACCCGGCCGGCCGTCGAGCGGGGCGGAGCGGCGGTGCTGGTCGTGCCCGGCGCGGCACGGCGCGGCATCCGCGACGCCCTCGCCCGATCGCTACCCGACCTGCTCGTGCTCGCCGAGGAGGAGGTGGCCGACGAGGATCGCCTGGAGATTTTCGCCACCGTCGGCGCGGAGGAGGCGGCCCGGGCCGCCTGACGCACCTGACCGGGCAGGAACCAATCGTGTGACCGTGAATCTGGAGAAGCTGACGAGACTGCCGGGGCAGACCCGAAAAATGTGATGGATCCGCCGCCGCGAACCCGATGAAGATTGGATTCGTGGCGGACACCGCGTCGGCGGGCCGCCCACCGCCAGTCGCCGCGCCGTGCAAGGCCCTACCAAGGAGGATGACGTGGCTCAGCAAGCGACCCCGCCCAGCGCCGAAGAGGTGCTCGACCTCTGGAAGCGGTTCAAGCTCGACCAATCGGACGAGGACCTGCGGAACCGGCTCATCGAGCTCTACCTGCCCCTCGTCCGCTACAACGGCGAGCGGATCTGGTCGCGGCTGCCGGACGGCGTCGAACTCGACGACCTGATCTCCGCCGGCACCTTCGGCCTGATGGACGCCATCGACGCCTTCGACATGTCCCGCGGCGTCAAGTTCGAGACCTACTGCGTGCCGCGGATCCGCGGGGCGATGCTCGACGAACTGCGGACGATGGACTGGGTGCCGCGGCTCGTCCGCTCCAAGGCCAGCAAACTGAACGAGGCCGTCAAGACGCTGGAGGCCCGGCTCGGCCGCGCGCCCTCCGACGCGGAGGTCGCGGAGCACATGCAGCTCTCCCGCGAGGAGTTCGAGAAGCTGCTCGTCGACGCGAACGCCGTCAGCCTCGTGAGCCTCAACAAGAAGTGGTGCGAGACCGACAGCTCGAAGGATGTCCGCGAGATCGACATCCTCGAGGACAAGAAGGGCGAGGATCCCACCCGCCGCATCCAGAAGGCCGACCTGATGCGGCTGGTCACCAAGGGACTCAATCGCAACGAGCGGCTGATCATCATCCTCTACTACTACGAGGAACTGACGATGAAGGAGATCGGGGC
>JBJTHX010000227.1:0-4404 GCA_046094745.1 Planctomycetia bacterium | reverse complement strand
GCGCCCGATTGGTGATGCTCTTGGAGCCGGCGGGCCGCGTTGCCGAAGTCGCGGCCGTGGCGGCACGTCGAGCCAGTTCGCCAGCGGCCTGGCCCTCGCGGCCCCGTGCACCCGGCGGGGCATGCAGATCGAGTTCGAAGGGCGGCTCGTGTCGCTGCCGTATCTCGCCATGACGCGGCAGGTCATCGAGAGCTTCGGGGGTCGCGTGGAGTCCACGGACGACCGCACCTGGCGGATCGCCGCCACCGGCTACGCCGGCCGCGAGTATTGGATCGAGCCCGACGCGTCGGCCGCGAGCTACTTCGCCGCCGCCGCCGCCATCACCGGCGGCAGCGTGCGGATCGACGGGCTGTCCCGCGGCAGCATCCAGGGCGACGTGGCCTTCTGCGACGCGCTGGAGCGGATGGGCTGCACGGTGGAGTGGCGGGATCCGGCCGCCGTCGGCGCGGGATCGATCACCGTCTCCGGCCGCGCCGCCCGGGGCATCGAGATCGACATGAATGCGATCAGCGACACGGTGCCGACGCTGGCCGTCACGGCCCTGTTCGCCGCGGGCCCGACCTCGATCCGCAACGTCGCCCACATCCGCGACAAGGAGACCGACCGGATCGGCGACCTGGTGCGGGAGTTGCGGAAACTCGGTGCGGAGGTGCACGAGCACGACGACGGCCTGACCATCGTGCCCGGCGCCCTGCGGGCCGCCACGCTCGCGACCTACGACGACCACCGCATGGCGATGAGCCTGGCGTTGGTCGGCCTGCGGGTGCCGGGAATCCGCATCGAGGATCCCGCCTGCGTCGGCAAGACGTTCCCCGACTACTGGCAAAGGCTGGCGGAGACGGCCGGTCTCGAGGCTTCGTTCGCCGCGACCCGCTGATCCGTCGTCAGCGGGCGGACTGGTCCAAAACCAGCGCGGCCTGCTCGATGAGGCGATCCACGGTGGCTTCAAGAACGGCCGCCTGCCTGTCGGCCGTCTCGCCGAGCGCCGGGTCGGCGGCGACGAAACCGCCGCCGCAATGCTGACAATAGACGCGCCGGCCCAGTAGCGTCACGCCGATGCGCAGCGTTCGTCCGCAGACGGGACAGGGCTGATGGTAGTGCACGTCTTGGATCATGGTTCCATCTCCGGGCGGTCCGGTCGCCGCTCGCGGGCCGAAAGTGTACGCGCCCCTGCCCGGACCGGCAATGCGATCCGGAGCCGCCATGCACTCCGTCGGCCCGTCGATCCGGCCGAAAGATTCCCCAAACCGCCGGATCCCGCTAGACTTCCCTGCAGGGCAGGCGACGAAATCGGCCGGCGGCCGACAGCACGCAAACCGGGATGCGGCATGCTTCAACGTCCTTGGTTGACGCCGATCGTCGTGGTGTTCTGGTGCGTGACCAGCGGCTGGCTGCTCGTGGAGAAGATCCTCCCGTCCCTCCTGCCAGGCTCACCTCCCGGGTACCAGGCGATCTACGCCTCAGGCAAGGGCCTGATGCCGGTCGCGTGGACCGTCCAGTGGAACGAGCGGCCCATCGGCTGGGCCATCGCGGAGTCGCAACGCACGCCCCTCGGCGGGCTGCTCGTCGACAGCCGGTTGCATTTCGACCGGTTGCCGCTCGACGAGGTCGTGCCCCCGTGGACGCGGTTGCTGGTGCGAAACGTCCTGCCGAAGGGGGGCGGCTTCACCTTCGACGCCCGGGGGCGGCTCACCATCGACGGCGCGGGCAAACTGCGGTCGTTCATGTCGATCGTCAGCGTGCCCGGGGCGGACGACCAGATCCTGCTCAAGGGTGTCGTCGACGCCGGCACCGTGCGGGTGCACGTGCAGGCTGGCGAGTTGCAGTACGAGACGAGCCGGCCTCTGCCCGACCAGCTCATGATCGGCGATGAACTGTCGCCCCAGGCGACCATGCCCGGCCTGTACGAGGGCCGCCGCTGGACCGTCCCGGTGTACAGCCCGTTGCGGGCCGCGAATGCCCCGATCGAGATCCTGCACGCCGAGGTCGGGGCGGAGGAAACGGTCTACTACGACGGCAACCTGGTCCGCGCGCACGTCGTCGCTTATCGTGAGGATCCCTCCCGCCACCGCGAGCCCAGGTGCATTCTCTGGGTCGACCGCTCGGGCCGGGTGCTGAAGCAGGAGGCGGCCCTGCTCGGCTCCCGACTGTCGTTCCTGCGACGCTCCGACGACGAGGCGGTCGAACTGGCCGCGACGCTGGCCGAAGAGGGCCGCGTGCCCGACGAACAACCCCCGAGCACGGAGGCGGTGCCATGATCGAGTTCGATCACGTGACGCGGACATACGCGGCTAAGACCGCGGTCTCCGACCTGTCGCTGGCCATCCCCCGGGGCGAACTGTTCGCGCTCCTCGGGCCCAACGGCGCGGGCAAGACGACGACGATCCGCATGCTGGTCGGGCTGCTGCGGCCCTCGCGGGGGGCGGTCCGCGTGTGCGGCTACGACGTCGTCAAGGATCCGCGGCACGCCCACCTGCACATCGGCTACGTGCCGGACGAGCCCTGCCTCTACGACAAGCTCACCGGCCGCGAGTTTCTCTGGTTCATCGCCGACATGTTCGGCATGCCCCGGCACCTGGCCGCCGAGCGGATCGACCGCGAGATCGAGCACTTCGAACTGGCCGAGTTCGCGGACGACCTGGCGGAAAGCTACTCGCTGGGCATGAAGCAGCGGCTCGTCTTCGCGGCGTCGCTGCTCCACGACCCGGACGTCCTCGTGCTCGACGAGCCGATGGTGGGGCTCGATCCCCGCAGCGTGCGGATCGTCAAGGACCTGCTCCAGGCTCGCACCCGCGAGGGCATGACGGTCTTCATGTCCACGCACACCCTGGCGATGGCCGAGGAGATGGCCGACCGGATCGGGATCATGGTCCGCAGCCAACTGCGATTTCTGGGCACGGTCACGGAACTCCGGGATCAGATGGCCCTGGAGAGCACGAGCCTCGAGCAGCTGTACCTGCAGCTCACCAGCCCGCTGGCGGCCCGGCCCGAGAAGGGGACGGAGTCGTGAGCGGCCGCGCCGCCGGCGCGGCGGTCCGACTGCTCTCGATCGAGGAGGAATCCCGCAATTTCCTCCGCCTACGGGCCACGATCGCCTGGGAGCCGCTGCAGGCGATGCTGACCTACGCCCGGCTGCGGCTGAGCCTCGTGGTGCTGCTCAGCGGCCTGTTCTGGGCCGCTTTGTACGGCCTGTTCCTCGAGGGCTTCGTGTTCCTCGAGGCGCTGCACGCCGACGTCGTCTCGCTGCTGTTCAACGCCTTCTTCTCGTCCCTGATGGTGATGCTCGTCTTCTCGTCAGGGATCCTCCTCTACGCCGGTCTCTACTGCTCCGCCGAGGCACGGCTGCTCCTCACGCTGCCGGTCCGCTCCGAGACGATCTTCGGTCACAAGTTCCAGGAGGCGATGTGGTTCTCGGGCTGGGGGTTCGTACTGTTGGGCAGCCCCATGCTCGTGGCCTACGGCGTGGAGCGGGAGGCGTCCTGGCCCTACTTTGCCCTGCTGCTGCCGTTCATGGTGGCCTTCGTCGTCATCCCGGCCGCCATCGGCTGCATCTTCTGCATGGTCCGGGTCGCCTGGCTGCCACGGCTGCGGATGCACATGCTGTCGGTGGCGGTGACGGTGGTCTGCGCAGCGGCCCTGTGGGCGTGCTGGTCGATCTTCGCCGCCGGCAAGGTCGACACCGCGTCGCCCGCCTGGTTCGAGCAGACGTTCGCGCGGCTGGCCGTCACCGAGCAGAAGCTGTTTCCGAGCTGGTGGCTCTCCAGCGGAATCATCGAGGCGGCGAACGCCGACCGGGGGCGGCGCGGGAGCATGATCCCGCTTCTGGAATCGCTCAAGTTTCTGGCCCTGCTGGTGGCCAACGGCATGATGCTCCATCTGCTGGCCGGCTGGGTGGCCCGCGTCAGCTACCGCCGCGGCTTCAGCCAGCTTGCGGCCGAGGCGCCGCAACGGCGGCAGCGACGGCTCGGCTGGTTCGACCAGGCGCTCGTCAACGCCGGGCCGGCGGCGGGGCGGCCGCTGCGGCTGCTCCTGGTGAAGGACCTGCGGCTGTTCCGTCGCGACATCTCCCAGTGGTCGCAGTTCCTGATCTTCTTCGGCCTGCTCGGCCTCTATTTCCTGAACCTGCGATCGTTCAACTACAACAATGTCTACGCCTCGATGATCGGCTTCCTCAACCTGGCCGTCGTGGGCCTCATCCTCTCCACGTTCACCACGCGGTTCGTGTATCCGATGATCAGCCTGGAGGGTCGGCGGTTCTGGATCCTCGGACTCCTGCCGGTGCACCGCGATCAGATCGTGTGGTCGAAGTTCCTGTTCTCGTTCGTCGGCGGCGTGCTGCCCTGCTGCGGGCTCGTCTTGCTGAGCGACTGGATGCTCGGCATCCGCATGCCGCTGATCCTCGTG
>JBJTHX010000226.1:0-10917 GCA_046094745.1 Planctomycetia bacterium | reverse complement strand
GCTGCTGGGCAGCCTGACCGCGGTCGCCCTGGCCCTGATCACGTTCCTGCCGCTGCTGGAGATCTTCGCCGCGCCGCTCGCCGGCCTCGTGGCCCTGGGCATCGTCCTCGCCACGCTCAAGGCCCACGTCCCCTTTCCCGGCCGTCCGGGAAGGGTGAGGGGATCACGCCGCAGAGCGTGCAGCCGGCCGCCGCGAGGCACCAGCCGGCCGCCTGCCCGAGCCGCCGATCGAGGAGCGCGGCGAGCATCCCCGCCCAGAGCACGCTCGTGACGATGAACCCGGCGGAGATGACCTGCAGCGAGAACAACTCGCGGGCCAGGGTCGCGTCGGGCCGGGCACCGGCCGCCAGCACCTTGTCGGTCTCGATCTTCGCCAGCGCCGCCAGTGCCGGCACGCAGGCCAGCGCCACGGCCGGGTAGTGCCTCTGCGGCGTCGCGTGGAAGCTCTGGGCCGTGATCTCGAGGCCCACGAAGACGAGGATCGGCACGAGCGCCGGCATCGGCAGCCACTGGTACAGGTAGGCGAACGTGCCGGTCAGCCCCGCGATCCCGATGAACGCCGCCGTCGCCAGCGTGTAGGCGGCGCGGCCGCCCATCGCCTTGTAGGCCGGGTGGCCGATGTAGGGCGTCGTCTGGATCACGCCGCCGCAGAGGCCGGCGACGATCGTGGCGAACGCCTCGACGCCGATCACCCGGCCGGTGTCGTATTCGTCACCGGCCGCCGCGGCGCTCTCCGTGCAGTCGATGCCCCCCACCACGGTGCCCAGGGCGAAGGGGATGACGATCGGCAGGTACTTCACGGTGTGCGGCCAGGCCGCGAGCCATTCGCAGCGGAACGCGGCCAGCCATTCCGTGGGCCACAGCGCGGCGCCGGGATCGATCGCCATGTGTCCCGCGTCGGGGATCCAGCCGGCCCGCAGGCCGACGAACTGGATCAGGCCGCCGACGACGAGCGCGGCGAGCGCTCCCGGGATCCGGCCGGGAAAGGGGACGTGGGCCGTGAGCGTGGCGAGGACGATGCCCAGGGCCACGAGGCCGGCGAGCGGCGCGGCGAAGATCTCCAGCAGCGGCAGGAACGTGATCAGGGCCAGGGCGACCGCGGTCAGGCTGCCCAGCAGCGCCGCCCGCGGCACGAACCGGCGGACGGGGCCGGCCACGCAGGCGCAGGCCGCCGTGAACACGCCGCTGGCCACGATCGAGCACATGCCCACGTGCCAGGCCCGCCGGGCGGCGGCCGCCTGATAGATGCCCGCCGCCACCGCCTCCCCGAACGCCGGCCCGAGCACGAAGAACACCATGCCGAAGGTGCTCGGCGTGTCGAGGCCCAGCGGCATCGCCGTGACGTCCGTGCGGCCGGTCCGTCGGGCGAGGCGGAACGCCATCCAGGTGAAGAGCAGGTCACCCACCACGACGCCGGCGGCCGTACCGGGCACGAGGTGGGCCAGGGCGAACTGGGCCGGGAAGCCGAACACGGTCGCGAGGATCGAGACCGTGAGCACGAGGACCGCGAGGTTGTCGATCGAGAGGCCGAAGAAGGCGTTGAGGTCGCCTGGCGTGGCCCAGCGGTAGGTGGCGTGACGGTTCATGGCAGCCGGGGCGGATCGTCGACCGTGGGGGCTGAAAAGTCAAACCCGTGGTCCGGCCGGAGCCCCGCTATACTCGTGCGGAAGTGCCCGTTCACCGAACCCGGCCGAGCGTCGCGGCCGGGGTGAACGCTCGTCCGGCGTGTGGCCGTTCCGGTTCCACCTGGCTGCCGCTCCCCTCCCGATCCCTGCGGTCGCAGGCCGCCCCGCGTTTCCCGCCCGAGGCGATCGCTCGATGGTCTTCAGTTCCCATCTCTTCGTCTTCTACTTCCTGCCGCTCGCGCTGCTGATCTACTACCTGCTGCCGCTGCGCGGCAAGCACATCAGCCTCACGATCCTCAGCTACATCTTCTATGGCTGGGCGAATCCGTGGTTCGTGCTGCTGATGATGTTCCAGACCGTGGTCGACTGGCTCGTCGGCATGACGCTGGCAGACCTGTGGGGCAAGCCGGCGACGGCGGAGATCCCGCTCCTCGACCCCAAGGGCCCGCGGACGGCGCGGCAGAAGATCGCCCTCGCCGTGGGCATCGTCTCGAACCTGGCCCTGCTGGCGTTCTTCAAATACTTCAACTTCGGCCTCGAGAACTGGAACGCGGCCATGGCCGCGGCGGGCTGGGATGCGGCCCGCTGGGACACGACCCTGCGGATCACGCTGCCGCTGGGCATCAGTTTCTACACCTTCCAGTCGATGAGCTACGCGATCGACGTCTACCGCGGCGACGCCAAGGCGATCCGCTCGATCCTCGACTACATGTGCTACGTGGCGATGTTCCCGCAACTGGTGGCCGGGCCGATCGTCCGCTTCCAGGACGTCGCGGACCAGTTCCTCGTGCGGACGCACACCGTGGAGAAGTTCGCCCGCGGCGTCTCCTTCTTCGCGCTCGGTCTGGGCAAGAAGATCCTCCTCGCCAATCCCTGCGGCAAGGTCGCCGACACGGTCTTCGACGCCGGCGCGGCCTCGACGCTTGACGCCTGGTACGGCGTCACCGCCTACGCCTTCCAGATCTACTTCGACTTCAGCGCCTACTCCGACATGGCGATCGGCCTCGGCCTGATGCTCGGCTGGGTGTTCGCGAAGAACTTCGACTCGCCCTACATGAGCCGGTCGATCACCGAGTTCTGGCGCCGTTGGCACCTCTCGCTCTCGACCTGGCTCCGCGACAACCTCTACATCCCGCTCGGCGGCAACCGGCACGGCGAGGTGCGGACGTACTTCAACCTGCTCATCACCATGGTGCTCGGCGGCATGTGGCACGGCGCGTCCTGGAACTTCGTGATCTGGGGCGCGATCCACGGCGGCATGCTGGCCTTCGAACGGTTGCAGGGGAAGGACAGCGTCTACGCCCGCCTTCCCGGTCCCCTCAAGGTCGCCATCACGTTCGTGATCGTGCTCTTCACCTGGGTCTTCTTCCGCGCCAAGGACCTGACCGCCGCGGTCGACTATTGCAAGACCATGCTCGGGCTGGGCCCGACGCAGGCCGGCGACGACCTGCTCGCAGGGCTGATCTACCAGCCCTACTTCCTCCTCAGCTTCGCCGCCGCCGCGGTCATCGTCTGGACCTGCCCGCAGACCTGGGACTTCACCCGCCGGCTGACCTGGCCCAAGGCGGCCTTCGCCGCGGGTGTCCTCCTGCTTGCGCTTGCGCTGATGGAGACGCAGGCCTTCAACCCGTTCATCTATTTCATCTTCTGACCGGCCGCCGCCGGGAGTCGTCATGGCCGACCGCAAGCACCTGTCCCGCGAGGAGATCGCCAAGCGCGAGATCGGGCATACCGACTCGACCCCGGCGATCAACTGGTTTCTGACCCTGTTCTTTCTCGCCGTGGTCACGCTGGTGCCCGTGCTGCAGTTCGGCCGCGAGTGGGCTGCGATCCGCGCCGGCAAGGAGCCTGGCCGACGCGTGCCGCAGAGCCTCGACGTCTTCTCCTTCCTGTTCCCGAGCCGCGCCGAGGTGCGGTCGCTCGTCGGGGCGCCGGACGGCCTGGTCGCGGCCGGCAGCCGGGTGAACAACCGGATGCTCGCCGACATCCAGGCCTACGAGACCGACCTGAAGGAGCGGGACGCCCTGATGCGGTGGGTGATCCCGTGGATGCAGATCCCGGTCACCGCCTGGCTGCGGGGCGGCAACGAGGACGCCTACTGTGGCCGCGACGGCTGGCTGTTCTATCGCAAGGACATCGACTCGCTGACGTCCCGCGGCTTCCTCGATCCCGAGGTGCTCGCCCGGCGGGCAGGCCGCGGCAGCGAACTGAGGCTGCCGCCCCAGCCCGATCCGATCAGGGCGATCCTCGACTTCCGCGACCAGCTCGCGGCCCGCGGCATCGCGCTGGTGGTCGTGCCGGCTCCGGTCAAGCCCAGCATCTATCCGGAGCGGTTCTCCGGCCGCTACACGGGTCGGGACGAGGTGGTGCAGAATCCCTCGTTCGGCGATTTTCTCGCGCGGCTCGCGGCGGCGCAGGTCGCCTGCTTCGATCCCGCGCCGGCGCTGCTCGACGCCAAGCGACGGGACCCCGGGGTCGGCCTGTATCTCGCGACCGACACGCACTGGACCCCCGCGGGCATGGAACTGACGGCCCGGGGCCTGGCCGAGGTCGTCCGCCAGGCCACCGCGCTGCCGCCCGCCACCGATCGGTTCCGGGCGACGGAGCGGGAGGTCACCGGCCGCGGCGACGTGGCGATGATGCTCAAGCTCCCCGCGGGCATGGAGGTCTTCGCCCCCGAGACGGTGCGGGCGCGGCCGGTCATGGATGGTGGTGGCCCCTGGCGGCCGGACCCCCGGGCGGAGGTGCTGTTCCTCGGTGACAGCTTCGCCAACATCTACTCCCTGGCGGCGATGGGCTGGGGCGAGGCCGCGGGGCTCGCCGAGCACCTCAGCCTCGCCCTCGGCCTGCCGGTCGACACGATCACCCGCAACGACGCCGGCAGCCACGCCACCCGCGACATGCTTGCCAAGGAACTGCAGCGCGGCAACGACCGCCTCGCCGGCAAGAAGGTCGTCGTCTGGGAGTTCGCAAGCCGCGAACTGGCCTGCGGCGACTGGAAGATCCTGCCCCTCGAGCTCGGGTCACGGCAGGCGGACGGCTTCTACCAGCCACCGGCGGGCCGGGCGGTCGCGGTGCGCGGCGTCGTGCGGGCGGCCTCGGCGGCGCCGCGGCCGGGCTCGGTGCCGTACAAGGATCACATCCTCATGGTGCACCTGGGCGAACTCGAGTCGGACGATGATCCGGCCGCGGCCGGCCGGGAGGCGGTCGTCCTCACATGGAGCATGCGGGACAACGTCCAGGCCCCTGCGGCCCGCTGGCGGGCGGGCGATCGGGTGACGCTGCGGCTGCGGCGGTGGAGCGAGGCGGGCGAGACGCTCGAGTCGATCAACCGCAGCGAACTCGACGCCGAGCCGCTGCTCCTCGCCGAACCGGTCTGGGGCGAGCCATCCGGCACGGATGCAGGGCGGCGCGCCGCCGGGCCGGCGGCGGGAGGCGGCCCGCGGCCCGCGCCGCGACCGGCCCCCGCCACCACGGCCGCGCCGAAGACCGGCGATCCGGCCGCGGTCTTCCGCGGCCGCTGTGCGCGGCAGGCGGAGGCCGGCGAGGACATGGTGGTTCCCGGCCGCGACGGCTGGCTCTTCCTGCGGAACGATTTCCGGCACCTGGGGGCCGGACCGTTCTGGGCCGCGGCGGCCGTCGGCGCGGGGGGCGATCCGCTGCCGGCGATCGTCGACTTCAAGAACCAGCTCGCCAAGGCGGGCATCGCGCTGGTGCTCGTGCCCGTGCCGCCGAAGGCGGTCATCTATCCGGAGCAGGCCTTCCCGGAGGAGCCGCCGGCCGCCGCCGCCCCGCGGCTCGATGCCGCGCTCGAGCGGTTCTACGGCGTCCTGGCGGAGCAGGGCGTGGAGGTCCTCGATCTCGTTCCGGCGATGCGGGCGGAGCGGGCCCGCGGCGACGCCCCGCTGCTCTACTGCAAGACCGACACGCACTGGTCGAGCCGCGGCTGCGAACTCGCGGCCCGGCTGCTCAAGGAGCGGATCACCGCCCGGGGGATCCCCGTGCCGGCGGCGGCCGCATTCGCTGGCGAGGAGACCAGCATCACGTTCGTCGGCGATCTCGCCAAAGACCTGCGCGGCCCGGAGGCGGCCAGCGAGACCCTGCCGGCCCGGCAGGTCAAGCCGACCGCCGACAACGCGACCGTGAGCGGTGACAGCCCCGTCCTCCTCCTCGGCGACAGCCACACGCTCGTCTTCCACGAGGGCGGCGACATGCTCGCGACCGGGGCGGGTCTGGCCGACCAGCTCGCGTTCGAGCTCGGCGCGCCGGTGGATCTGCTCGGCGTGCGGGGCTCGGCTGCCACGGCGGCGCGGGTGAACCTGCTGCGGCGGACGCAGAAAGCGGCCGACTATCTGGCGGGCAAGAAGCTGGTCATATACTGCTTCGCTGCCCGCGAGTTCACCGAGTCGCAGGGGTGGCGGAAAGTTCCGATCGTCAAGTAAGGGCCACGGAGGGACGTCATGCTGCGGGTGCATCGAATCCATCTCGGTCTCGTCGCCGGGCTCGCCTGGACCGGCATCGCCGTGGGGCGGGAGGCCGCCGCGCCGAGCGAACTGGCCCGGCAGGTGGTCGACCTGACCGGCAGCCGGACGAAGATCGTCTGGGAACGGGGAAGCCGGGACGACTACGGCGTTCTGATGTGCTTCGACACCGCCGAGGGCAAGGAACGGGTCGTCCTGCCGAACGGCCCGAAGGTGAAGGACCCGAAACTTTCGGCCGACGGGACGCGGATCTTCTTCACCGCGCCGGAGCAGATCTCCTACGTCGTCAACTGGGACGGGTCGGGGCTCAAGGAACTCTTCAAGGGCCGCTTCCACTACATCATGGGTGTCGCCCGTGACGCGGCCGGGGTCGAGTGGGTCTACGTGGCCGACAGCCAGTCGGCAGAGGCGCAGGCCGACATCAAGGCCAAGGGCATCCAGGCCTCGGACGACAGCGGCCTCGCCCTCTACCGCCACCGGCTCGACGACCTGTCCGTCAAGGAGCTGGCCTGGGACAAGGTGCCGTTCAACCGGCGGCTGGCGATCTCGGCCGACGGCGCCGCGGCGTTCGGCGAGTTCCCGTGGCCCAACTGCGGCGTCGCCCGGTTGCCGAACGACGCCTTCACGATGGTCGCCCAGGGCTGCAACGCGAACCTGGCGCCGGACGCGAGCGGCATGTTCTTCAACCTCATCGGCGACCACCGGCACATCAAGCTCTACGACCGGAACGGGGGTCAGAAGTCGCAGGTGGCCGTGAACACGCTGCCGGGCAACGAGAAGGATCCGAAGCGGGCGGTGTGGCGGCCGCGGTGGAGCAACGACATCCGCTTCATCACGGTGCAGTCGGCGGACCTGGGGCCGGACGCGGACATCTCCATCGGGCGTTTCGACGAGGGCTTCACGAAGATCGAGGCCTGGGTCCGCATCGCCGACACGCCGGACTACGACGCCGACGGCCTCGCCTGGATCGAGCCGGTGATCCCGCTCGGTGCGAAGCTCACCGACAACCTCGAGTGCCGGCTCCTGAAGGAGTTCGGGGGCAAGTTCGAGAAGTCGGCCGCGGTGCAGCCGGTCGTCGTCGAGTTGGAGGCCGTGGCCACGAACGCCGCCGAGCCGGCCAAGGCCGAGGAGGCCAAGGCGATTCTCGATCACGTCCGCCGCTGGGCCGAGGCGCAGTTGGAAAAGGCCAAGGCATGCGAAGCGACGGATCCCCCGGCAGCGGTCGAGGCCTACGAGGCGCTCGCCAAGCGGTTCAAGGGCACGGAGTGGGGAACCGCGGCCGCCGAGCGGGTCGAGGCGCCGGCGATGGAGGCCGAGGTCAAGGCGTGGAAGATCTACGAGAAGGCCGTCCAGACCGCGGGCAAACTGCAGGAGGTGGACGGCGCGACGGCGAATGCGACCGACCCCAAGTGGCTGGCGAAGAACCAGACCAAGGTGGCGTCGCTGAAGGCCGTGGCCCGGACGCTGGAGAAGAGCCACGCCGAGACGGTGGCCTGGAAGAAGATGCAGGAATTGCTCGCGCAGTACGAGATTCCGCTCGCCGGCGGAAAGAAGACGAAGTAGGAAAGCCCATGCCCGGTTTTTCTCGCCGCGTGCTCGGTTTCTCGCTGGCACTGATCGCCGTTCTGCCCCCGTCTGCGTCGCCGGCGGGCGCCGCTCCGGTTTCGACACCCGAGCCGCAGCAGTCGCCGCTCGCGGGGGTCGCCCGGGAGGTGGTCGGCCTGACCGGCGCCCGCACCCGGATCGTCTGGACGCGCGGGGATCGCGACGCGGGTGGCGCCCTGATGGGCTTTGACACGGCCGAGGGCAGGGTTCACACCCTCGTCGCCGCGCCGGAAATCTGCCGCGACCCCTGGTTCACCCCGGACGGCCAGCGGATCGTCTACACCGGGCCTCCGGCCAGCCGGGCCGCCTACGTGGTGGACTGGAGCGGTGCGAATCGCAGGCGCATCCTGGAGGGACGCTTCTTCCACGTCCACGGGGTCGCGCGCGATTCCGCGACCGGGACCGACTGGGTCTACGTGAGCGATGCGACCTCGCAGGAGGCGGACGCCGAGCTCGTCGCCGCGGGCAGCGCGGTCACCAGCCACACCGGGCTCAAGGTCTTTCGTTGCCGACTCGACGACCCGGCGGTGCGGGAACTCGTGTGGGACAAGGTCCCGGTTGGCGTGCGGACCACGGTGAGCCGCGACTGCAAGGCGCTGATCGGTGAGTTTCCCTGGCCCAACTGCGGCATCGCCCAGTTGCCGAACGATTCCTTCAAGATGGTCGCCCAGGGCTGCAACGCGAACCTGGCGCCGGATGGGAGCGACATGTTCTTCAACCTCATCGGCGACCACCGGCACATCAAGCTCTACGACCGGAACGGGGGTCAGAAGTCGCAGGTGGCCGTGAACACGCTGCCGGGCAACGAGAAGGATCCGAAGCGGGCGGTCTGGCGGCCGCGGTGGAGCAACGACATCCGCTTCATCACGGTGCAGTCGGCGGACCTGGGGCCGGACGCGGACATTTCCATCGGGCGGTTCGACGAGGGCTTCACGAAGATCGAGGCCTGGGTCCGCATCGCCGACACGCCGGACTACGACGGGAACGGCCTCGCCTGGATCGAGCCGGTGATCCCGCCCGCCGGCGGGAAGAAGCAAGCCAGATGACCGTGGCGGCCGGGCCTTGGAGCCCGTCCGCGTGGGACGAAGGGACCTGCCGATGCGATCCATCCGTTGGTTGACGTTGCTCGCGCTACTGGCCGTGTTCGGCGGTGTGGTGGCTGAGGGGAAGGCGGCGCCGAAGCCGAGCCGGAAGGCCCCGGCCGCGGCCCGGCCCAAGGATGGCGTGGCGGCGCGGTTGGTCGATCTGGCCGGCGGCCGCCGGGTCAAGGTGGCCTGGCTCCGGGGCGGCGCCGCGCAGGGGGACGACGGCTGCCTGATGGGATTCGACACTGCCGAGGGGAAGGAAAGGGTGATCGTGCCGGCGCCGACGGTCTGCACCGATCCGTACTTCTCGCCCGATGGTGACCGGATCCTCTTCTCGAGCCTGCCCGCCGAGCAGAAGGCGTACATCGTCGACTGGGACGGGAAGAACCTGCGCACGATCCTCACGGGCCGCCACTTCTGCGTGCATGGTCTCTGGCGGGACCCCGCGACGGGCGTCGAATGGGTCTACGTGAGCGATGCCGCGTCGAAGGAGGCCGACGCCGAGCTCGCCGCCTCCGGCAGGGAGAACCTCGCCAAGCACTACGCGCTGTCGGTCTACCGCCACAAACTCGAGGACCTGTCGGTCCGGGAACTGGTGTGGGACAAGATGCCGATCGGCGCCCGCGCGGCCATCGCCGCCGACGGCACGATGATGACGGGCGAGATCGAATGGCCGAATTGCGGCGTGATCACCGTCCCGAACGGCACGTACAAGGTCTTCGGTTCGGGCTGCAACGCGAACCTGGCGCCCGACGGCAGCGGGCTGTTCTTCAACCTCATCGGGGACCATCGCACGATCACGATGTACGACAAGGCTGGCGGGCTGAAGGCGAAGTTCGCCATCAACACCATGCCGGGCATCAAGGACCCCGAGCGGAAGGTGTGGCGGCCGCGGTGGAGCAACGACGTCCGCCTGTTCTCCGTGCGCGCCGCCGACACAACGCCCGTGGGGGACGTCTACGTGGGAGCGTTCAACGAGACCTTCACCGGGGTCGAGGGCTGGGTCCAGGTGACCGACACGGCCGACAACGACGGCTGCCCGCTGGCCTGGGTGGAGCCGGCCGCGGCGTCGGCCCGGAAGAAGACCAAGTGACCGATGCGGGCGTACTGCGGAACCCTGCCCGCGGAGGACGCATGCAACCCGAGACCGCCGTGACCAATCGTCGAAAGGAGCCGTCCATGGGATGCATCCGGTGGTTGACGTTGCTCGTGCTGTTGGCCGGGCCGCTCGGCGCCCGGGCCGCGGAGCCACAGCGGGCCTGGCCGACGTGCCGCGAGGGGCTCGTCTTCCTCTGGCCGAACGGCATCCGCGTGCAGTCGCCGGCCTACGCGCTCGACGCCGCCGGCGCCCCGCTGCAGGCCTATGCCCCCGTGCCCCGCGGCACGGCCCTGCTCGGCCGGCACTACGAGATGGTGCTGGGGCAGGGCTCGTACCTGGCGGAGCGGGTCTCCGAGCATCTCGTGAAGCAGGTGATGGAGGCGAAGGCATTCACATTCACGGCCTGGGTGACGCCGGCGCAGCCGGCCCGGCAGGAGTTTGGACACCTCGTCTGCTGCAGCGGCACGGACGGTGTCGTCAACTTCGCCCTCGCGCAGAAGGGCGACGCGCTCCTCGGCGCGGTCAAGACCGCCGGCCGGCCGGCGGCGGGCCCGGATGGCTGGATCCCGCACGGTCCGATCGCGGCCGGCAAGGGTTTCCATCTCGCGGTGACGTGCGGCGGCGGCGCGATCGTCGCCTCCCGCGACGGCAAGGAGACGCAGCGGGCCGCCCTCGGCGGTGACCTGGCGGCATGGCAGCCGGGCAGGCTGGTGTTCGGCGACGCGCCGGACGAGCAGAGCCCATGGACCGGACGCCTCGAAGGCATCGCGGTCTATGCCCGCAGCCTGGGGGCCGCGGAGATCGCCGCGGATGCGGCGGCCTGGCAAGGCCGCGTGGCCGCCCGGCAGCCGGAGGCACAGGTGCGGATCCAAGGGACGCTCCTGCAGCGATCCGAGTCCGAGGTCGACAAACTCGGCGCCTACTTCCGGGCCCTGGGCTTGTTCGAATACAAGGTGGACAAGGTCCTCGCCGGCACCTTCGCCGACGAGAGCATCTTCGTCTTCCATTGGACCGTCATGCAC
>JBJTHX010000225.1:0-5777 GCA_046094745.1 Planctomycetia bacterium | reverse complement strand
CACGGAGCCACCGATGCAGGCTGGGCATACGCGAGAAGCCAGTCCATACCGACTTCAGTGACCAGCCAGCACGAAGGCTGGCCTAAAAACTGATCGAAACCCGGGCATATACCCTGGTGGCCGTGCTTCTATCGGCCATGTTCTTGACAGGAATGTGCCATGCACGATGTTCTCAACGAGCGGGCCGCGGAACTCTCGCGGCTCGCGGCGAAAATCCGGACCAGCCTCGACGAGGCGGAGTCCACGATCCCCGGCATCAACGAGCAACTCAACAAGCTCGCGGCCCTGGGAATGGTCGAGTTTCAGATCGAGGGACCGAGCGTCTACTGTCGGCCTGCGGGCGTGTCGAGCGCCACGAGCGACGACTTCGTCGTCTACCAGGCGGCGATCGTGATGCCAGGCGGCGTCGGCGCCGTCGTCTGGGACGCCGATGAATACTACGAGCACGCGAACCGCCCCTACGGCGAACCAGTCAACCTGGCGCCGCGGTTCGTGCCCTATGCCAAGTGCCCGACGCTCGTGCGGGCACTGCTTGTGTCTCACGCCGGCCGGATGCTCGACAGCCTCATGCACGACGTGCGGCTGCTCGGCTCCTGATGCCGGCCACAGGATTGCACCCGGGTGACGTGATCGCCCGCGCCTATTCCACGCCGGCGGCGTGCCGACAGGGAGCCAGAGCGGCTCCCGGGCACGCCGCCGGTTTTTCTTTCCACGACCGGAAGCACACCATGCCAAACACTGATTCCACGAATGGACATCACCGCCCCGAGGACGACGATCGCTCCGGCGGCAAGGACCGCATCGATGCCAATCCGCCCTACGGGGCGGGGAGGGTCGAGCGGTTCCGCCAACTGCTGGCGGATCTGATCGCCCGCCGCATTCTCGCCGCCCGGCGTCGCCCGCCCGGCGCGGGCCGCGAGCCGAAGCGGTGACTGATGGGTCCAACTCCGGGGCCGGGCGCCCGCGGCCCGGCTCCGGTTTGTGGGGCCGAAACACCCATGACATGAAGGAGGAAATTGCTTGGACGCGGAAAGCCCACTTGGGATAATGGACGCTTCGGCACGGGCCCGACGGATCGACACCAGTCTCACGGAGCGAGACATGAAGCCACGCACTGGATCACCTGCTCGGCGGCAGAGTGTGCCACCGAGCACCCCGAAGAATCCGGAGGTGGTCGCCTTCATCGCCGCAACGCTGCGGCAGATGGACCACGCTGCGGACCTTGTTGCGGCGTTCTTTCGGGCAGTCGGCATGGCGGACGCCGCCGGCCGCCTGGGCCTGAGCCTGCCGCCGCAGTTCCTTCTGGAACTCGGTGCGCTGCTCCAACTCCGCGAGTGGCAGGACGCAGGCGTGATTCAGTGGAACGACCCCGAGGGCCTGACCGTCGAGGACCTGATCGCCCAAGCCATCGAGCGGCTGGCGCGTGGGCCTCAGGATTTTTACCGTGAGCACCGCGGGACGGAGGCGATGGTCTCGGTCATCCGCACGTGGAGCGAGACGTGCGCGACGGTCGCCCGCGAGCATCTCGGCTGCGACGTCGCCATCAAATGGGACCATGGTGGCGATATCGAGGAGCTCATCGATTCGCTCGCGGACTTCGCGTGGCGCCATCGTGACCGCGGGTACGGCGAGGAGGCAATCTAATGGCCGTTCGTATCAAGAACGCCGCTCGCGTCTACCTTCGCCGGAGCACGTCCGCCCAGGAGTCGTCGCTCGAGACGCAACTCCAGTGGGCCATCGATGCGGCGCGGCGGCTCGGAATGCCGCTCCGCGCGTCACGAGAGGACTTGGCATACATGCAGTTGCACAGACTGCCGTACCACAAGGACATCTACCTCGACGACGCCACGAGCGGCAGCAAGACCAAGCGGCCCGCCTTCGACGCCATGAACGCCGAGGTCAAACGGGACGATTCGATTTCGCACCTGTTCGTGTTCAAGCGGGACCGGTTCGGCCGGCCGAAGGATCCAGTCGACATGATGGTGATCGAGCGGGATCTGCGCACCATGGGCATTACGCTCGTGATGTCAGACGGCGTGATCGATCCCGCGACCAACGGTCAGTCGGCCCTCGGCCAGACGGCCCTGTCGCTCTTCAGCTACCACGAGAGCGGCGAGTTCAGCCGCAAGCTTTCGGAGCGGATCGTGCTCGTGCAGGCGCAGCGGGCTGCGGAGGGCTACAGCACCGGTGGGCGGCCGCCGTTCGGCTTCGGTCGGTTCCTCTGCGACGCCCGGACCGGCAAGACTATTCAGGAACTCGACGACAACGTCGAGGTGCAGAAGAAGGGCTGCCACGTCCGGTTCCTGCCGAAGGACGAGCGCAAGATTGCGGTCTGGATTCGCATCCTCGAGTGGCTCGAAGCTGACTGGGGCTACAAGCGGATCGCCAACGAGCTCAATCGACTCGGCATTCCGTCGCCGGATGCGGGCCGCACGCGTCGTGACCACGGCGTCGCGCACGAGGTCTCGGGCAAGTGGAATCACAACACGGTCAAGACGCTCGCCGGCAACGCGATCATCACCGGCGTGAAGATTTACGGCCGCTACAGCGAAGGCGTCCACTACAGGGTGAGCGACAACGGCCCGCGGCCCGTCGATTGCCACGAGTTGCGGCCGGATGGATCGGGCAAGGTCATCGAGAACGACCGCTCGGTCTGGATCGAGGCCAGCGCCGGCGAGTTTTCACATTTCGACCGTGACCGCTGGGAGCGGCTGCAGCGAAAGCTGAAGGAGCGGTCGGGTTCGCAGGCCGGCAAGCGGAAGGCCTCCGATCCCGGCGCGTATCCGCTGGCAACGCGGGTCTTCGACCTCACCGATGGCTGCGGGTCCGTGATGTACGGCACCGTCCGCAAGGACCGCGGCAACGGCCGGCCGATCTACCGCTGCGGCGCCTACATGAAGTCGCAGGGGCAGGAGTGCCACCACAACACGGCGGACGGGGAGGCCCTGCTGCAGTTCGCGCTCCAGACGATCGTGGCGAGCATGAAGCGGGCAGGCGGCACCGACAAGCTCCGCGCGGCCATCGAGGCACGGGCGAGGGCGGTGGGCACTCAGCCGCAGACTCCCGAGGAGGCGATGCACGCCGAGATCCAATCGCAGGTGGAGAAACTCCGCCGGCAGATCGAGCAGGCACCGCGACGGATCCTCGAGGCCGAGGACGACGAGGTTCGAGCGATGCTTCATTCCGCCCTGCGCGATCTTCGCGCCGAGTTGGCCGAGCGGGAGAAGACGCTTACGGAACTCGCGGCCCGGCTGCCCGTGCGGCCCGAGCGGCTCGACGTGGAGGGCGAGGTCCGGAAGGCTCTCGCCCTGCTCGAGCGCGTCGAGACGATCTGTACCGACCCCGTGGCCCGCGAAGACATGCCGCGGCTGTTCAACGACCTCGGCGTGCGGATCGGTCTCACGTTCCGCGAGGGCAGGTTCAATGGCCGGCGAGTCCGGAAGCTGAAGGGCGGCATCATCGCCTTCGGCGACCGCCCTCTACCCTGCGCCCTCCGGACCGGTAGCGGCCTGCAGATGCCCGGCGGCCTGCCGGTCGACCCGGATCAACCGCGCGGCTGTGGCTGCGGCCACGGCTGCCATGACGACCATCCCGAGGAGGCGCGTTGCCTTCCCGGGAAACAAAAGGCCCTGCCGAGTGCGCAGGGTGCATCAACCGGACCGAGTGCCTTGTCGCGGGGCGGCAAGGCGGACTCACCAGTCGGTGCAGAAACCCCTCGCCACCCTTGCGAGGCACGACGGTTATCCAAGGTGAGTCGGGGCGACTGGATTCGAACCAGCGACCTCTACGTCCCGAACGTAGCGCTCTAGCCAGGCTGAGCTACGCCCCGAGTGGTGCGGAAGATCACCGCACGCGGGAGAGATAGGCAGAGACTACCCGGAGAGCCGCCGCGGGACAATGCGACCGCGGCACGCGGGGCGTCGCCGTTGAAACCGCCGGAAACCCGGCCGGCCGCCGCCTCACTCCGCCGCGTCGACGCAGACGAGTTCCCGGTCGTTCCGGGCGAAGATCCGGCCGCCGGCGAACGCGGGATGGCTCCAGACCACCTCGCGTCCGAAACACTCGTTGGTCGGGTCGAGCAGGTGCATGCGGCCGAGTTCCTCGTACTTCTCCGGCGACAGCCGGGCGAGGATGAGGTCGCCCGTCTCGCTGAACAGCCATGTGCGGGTCGTCCACGGTGGATCGCCCGCTACCGGCTCCGCCTGCCGAACGAGGAAGGCCGTGCCGTGCTTGCCGCGGCGGTCGCCGGTCGTGGGCAGGGCGGTCTCCCAGAGCCTGCGGCCGTCGGCCAAATCCACGGCCGTGAGCATCCCCGTGTCGCAGTCGCAGCCATAAAGGGTCTCGCCCACGATGCAGGGCGTGCTGTTGGCACAGTAGACGGCCGACTTCGGCTCGCCCCGCCAGGCCACCTCCGCGCCGGGGCGGTCCGCCGCGAGCCGGAAGAGCGCCCCGACGCGGCCGATGCCGCTGGCGTAGAGCACACGGCCGCCTTTCGTGTCGGCCACCTGCGGCGCCATGATCGACATGCCGTACATCGGCTTGAGCGGCTTCGACCACAGGGCTTTGCCCGTGGACGGGTCGAGGGCGCTGAGGTTGTCGGCGTCCCAGATGAGCAATTGCCGACCGCCGGCCGACTCGATCATCGTCGGCGGACAGTAGCCGCTCTCGCTCGCAGACAACGCCCGCCAACGCTCGGCGCCGGTCTTCCGGTCGAAGGCCACGGCCACGCTCCCCGGCCCGCCGACGAGGCAGATGAGCAGGTCGCCCTCGACGAGCGGATGGCCGCAGAAGCCCCAGATCGGCACCGGGGCGGCATAGTCCTTCTGGAAGTCCTTCGCCCAGAGCACGCGGCCGGTCGCCGCATCGAGGCAGGTGAGATTGCCCTCGGCACCGAGCGCGTAGACCCGGCCATCGGCGACCGTCGGCGTGCAGCGCGGGCCGGCCGCGTAGGAGATCGAGTAGGGGCGGTCGTACTCGTGCTTCCAGACGAGTTTCCCGGTCGCGGCATCGAGGCAGACGATCCGCTCGCGGCCCGTGAGTTGCGTGCGGTCGTTGGGCGCGTTGGCCAGATCGCCCGCGAGCCGGTCGTAGTCCATCAGATAGACGCGGCCGCCGGCGACGGCCGGTCCGGCATAGCCCCCCTTCACCTCGACCCGCCACTTCACGGGCAGTCCCGTTGTGGGCAGCGACCGCGCGACGCCCGTCTCGCGCCACACGGCGTCGCGACGCGGGCCCAGCCCCTGCGGCCAATCCTCGGCACGGGCCACCGGGCCGGCCGCCAGCAGGATGCTGGTGAGGATGAAAATGCGGCTCTTCACGGCAGATGATCCTGGCGAGGTTGTCACGTGGCCGGCGGGCCGTCGGCGGCGAGAAGCGGTTCCGGCAGGTCGAGGCCGACGTCGATGCCGTCGGGCCGCCAGTCGATGACCTCCACCTCCGCCGTCCGCCGCCCGCGATACTCGTTGATCTTCGGCTTGAAGGCCACGTGGAACGGCTGGCCGGGGGAGGGCAGGTGGGGCAGCCACTCGGCCGCCCCGAAGGCGACGCCGCGGACCTTGCGGCCGTGCTGCACCTGTTGCTTCGCGTGGTGCTTGCCGCCGGCGCCGATCGTGCGCGGCGGCTCGGCGAGGCTCACAGCGGAGGCGCACAAGACCGGCCGCCGGTTGGCCTGGCCGAACGGCGCGAGCCGCTCCACCTGCTCGACGGCGTCGAGCGTCAGGCCGCCGAGGGAGGTCTCGCCGTCGATCGTCACCTGGGCGCGGCGGAGGGCGACTGGC
>JBJTHX010000224.1:0-9670 GCA_046094745.1 Planctomycetia bacterium | reverse complement strand
GCGGAGGCGCACAAGACCGGCCGCCGGTTGGCCTGGCCGAACGGCGCGAGCCGCTCCACCTGCTCGACGGCGTCGAGCGTCAGGCCGCCGAGGGAGGTCTCGCCGTCGATCGTCACCTGGGCGCGGCGGAGGGCGACTGGCAGCCGCCGGTCGACTTCGCCGCAGAAGGCCGCGCGGAAGGCCGCGATGTTGGCGTCCTCGATCCGCAGCCCGGCCGCCGCGGCGTGGCCGCCGCAGGTGACGAGCAGGTCGCGGCAGGCGACGAGTGCCGCGTGCACGTCGAATCCCGGCACGCTCCGCACGCTGCCGATCGCCGGACGGCCCTGGTGCGCGTCCTGGGCGATCATGACGACCGGCCGGTGGAACCGCTCGGCGAGCCGTCCGGCCACGATGCCGATCACGCCGGCATGCCAGCCGCGGTCGGCGAGCACGAGGGCCGCGTCGGCCTCGGGATCGAACCGCTCGCGGGCCTGCTTCGTGGCGGCCAACTGGATGCTCCGTTCCTCCGACTCGCGCTGGGTGTTGAGTTCGTGGAGATAGTCGGCCAGGGTCACCGCCCGCGCGGCGTCCGCGGTCGTGAGCAACTCGATGCCGCGGGCCGCCTGCCCGAGCCGGCCGGCGGCATTGAGCCGCGGCGCGAGCCGGAACGCCACGTCCTCGGCGTCGAGGGCCGACTTCTCCGCCAGGCCGGCCAGTTCGATGAGCCGGGCGATCCCCGGCCCGCCGCGCTGCCGCAGGCACTCGAGGCCGTGCCTGACGAAGATCCGGTTCTCGTCGAGCAGCGGCACGACGTCGGCCACGGTGCCCAGGGCCGCGAGGCCGATGCCGCGGAGGAGCACCTCCCGCAGCCGCGGCGTCACCCGCTTGGCGCCGGCCGCCCGGGTCGCGATCGCCCAGGCGAGCTTCAGGGCCACGCCCGCGCCGCACAATTCGCCGAACGGGTAGGCCGTGCCCGGCAGCCGCGGGTGGACGAGGACGTCGGCCGCGGGCAGCGCGTCGGCCAGGGAGTGGTGGTCGGTGACGATCAGTTCGAGGCCCAGTTCGCGGGCCCGGTTGGCCTCGCCCACGCTCGCGATCCCGCAGTCGACGGTGACGATGAGGCCCGCTCCTGCGGCGGCCAGCGTCTCGAGCGCCGCCGCGTTGAGCCCGTAGCCTTCCTCGAGCCGGTCGGGCACGTACCACGTGGCCCGCGCGTCGATCGCCTCGAGGCAGGCCATGAGGATCGCCGTGGCGCACATGCCGTCGGCGTCGTAGTCGCCGTAGACGACGATCGGGCGGCCGGCCCGTGCCGCAGCCACGATCCGGTCGGCGGCTGCGGGCACGCCGGGCAGCGTCTCGGGGTCGCGGAGGTCCGCGAGCGTGCCATCGAGAAACGCCCGCACCTCCGCGGCGGCGGTGACGCCGCGGGCCACGAGGAGGGCGGCCACGATGCTCGGCACACCCGCCTCGCGTTCCAGTCGCGCCACGGCCGTGCGGTCGTGAGGGCGGATGTGCCAGCGTTTTGGCACGGCGGGAGTCCTTTCCTCGGCTGGTGAACGAGAAAGTCAGTATATCGGTCCGCACAGGCCGTCCGAAGTCGGACTCCAGCGGCTATATTGTCGGCACATTCCCGAGGAGAGAGACCATGCCCGTTGCCGACGTGCCGTTGCCGGTGCTGCCCGAGAAGCCGAGCCGCGGCGACGTGCCGCAGGAGAAGGTGCTCTGCGATTTCTGCACCGCCAAGTGCTGCCGCTACTTCGCGCTGCCGCTGGAGACGCCGACAACCCGCGAGGAGTTGGAGTACATTCGCTGGTTTCTGCTCCACGACCAGGCCACGGTCTTCACCGAGGACGGCGAGTGGTACGTCTGCGTGCACACGGTCTGCAAGCACCTGCAGGACGACAATCGCTGCGGCATCTACGAAACCCGGCCGCAGGTCTGCCGCGAGTACACGACGAAGGAGTGCGAGTACGAGGACGACTGGATCTACGACCAGTATTTCGAGACGCCCGAGCAGGTGGCGGAGTACATGGACGCCGTCCTCGGCCCCGGCGGCAAGCACATCGGCGACGGCCGCCGCCGGAAGAACCGCCGCAAGTCGATCCGCGGACCGAAGCCGCCCCTGCTCCAGATCGTCTGACGGGAAGGGGCCACGTGATCGAGCCGCGCACTCTCAAGGGCTTCCGCGATCACCTGCCGGCGCAGGCCCTGGCCCGGGAGCGGATCCTCGACGTGGCCCGCCGCGTCTACCGGTCGTTCGGTTTCGCGCCGATCGACACGCCGGCGCTGGAGTACCTCGAGGTCCTGACGGGCAAGGGGAGCGAGGAGACGGACAAGCAGATGTACCGCTTCACCGACCACGGCGGCCGGGAGGTGGGCATGCGGTTCGACCTCACGGTGCCCTTCGCCCGCTTCGCGGCCCAGCACGTGCACGATCTCGGCCTGCCGTTCAAGCGGTATCACATGGCCACGGTCTGGCGGGGCGAGAACACCCAGCGCGGCCGCTACCGGGAGTTCATGCAGTGCGACTTCGACACGATCGGCACCACGAGCCCGGTGGCGGACCTGGAGATGGTGCTCGTCGTGCATGACCTGCTCTCGGCCATCGGCGTGGGCGGGTTCACGATCCGCCTCAACGATCGCCGGGTGCTGGGCGGGATTCTCGCCCGGCTGGGCCTCGCCGACCGCTCCGCCGCCGTGCTGCGGAGCCTCGACAAGCTCGGCAAGGCGAAGCCCGAGGCCGTGGCCGCTGATCTGGCGGGGCGAGAACACCCAGCGTGGCCGCTACCGCGAGTTCATGCAGTGCGACTTCGACACGATCGGCACGACGAGTCCCGTGGCGGACCTGGAGAGGGTGCTCGTCGTGCGCGACCTGCTGGCGGCCATCGGCGTCGGTGGCTTCACGATCCGGGTCAACGACCGGCGGGTGCTGGCGGGCGTCCTCGAGCGGCTGGGCCTCACCGAGCGGTCCGTGGCCGTGCTGCGGAGCCTCGACAAGCTCGGCAAGGCGAAGCCCGAGGCCGTGGCCGGGGAACTCGCCGCGCAGGGCGTCGCGGCCGACGCGGTGGGCGTGCTGCTCGAGATGGCGGAACTCACCGGCCCGGCCGACGCGGTGCTTGTCCGGCTCGACGAACTCGCCGGCGGCGGTGCGACCGGCCACGCCGGCGTGCAGGCTTTGCGGTCGATCGTGGCGGGGGCGGCGGCGGCCGGCGTGGCGGCGGGCCGCGTCGTCGTCGATCCGTCGATCGCCCGGGGGCTCGACTACTACACGGGCATCGTGCTGGAGAGTTTTCTCGACGACCTGCCGGCGCTGGGCAGCATCTGCTCGGGCGGCCGCTACGACAACCTGGCCGGGCTGTACACGAAGCAGCCGCTTCCCGGCGTGGGCGCGTCGCTGGGCATCGACCGGCTCCTGGCCGGGCTCGAGGAACTGGGCCGCGTCGAGTCCGTGGAGACGCCGGCCGACGTGTTCCTCGTGCACTTCGATGCGGCGCGGCTCGACGACTATCTGCGGATCGCGGCCGCCCTGCGGGCCCGGGGACTGGCCGTCGAGTTCTTCCCGGAGCCGAAGCGGGTGGGCCAGCAGCTGAAACTCGCGGCCAAGCGCGGCTTTCCCGCGGCCCTCGTGATTGGCAGCGACGAGTTCCAGGCGGGCACGGCCCAACTGAAGAACATGCGGACCGAGCAGAGCGTCGCCATCGAGTGGCACGGCGACGTGAACGTGCTGGTCGAAGCCGTGGGGTCGCTCCTGGCGACCGCTGCGGCGGGCTGACCGCGGCCTGTCAGCCGGTCGGCAGCGACCGCTCCAAGGCCGCGAGTTCGGCGGCGACGGCCTGGGCGTCGGCGGGCCGCCGATCCCTGTCGTGGGCCATGAGCCGCATCACGAACTCGGCGACCGCGGTCGGCACGTCCGGGGCAGCTTCGGCGAGCGGCCGCGGCTCTCCGCGGGAGATGGATGCCAGCATGGCCACCATCGACTGCCCGTCGAAGGGCAGGTGGCCGGAGAGCAACTCGTAGAGGATCACGCCGAGCCCGAACAGGTCGCTCCGCCCGTCGACGCCTCGGCCGCCGATCCGTTCGGGAGGCATGTAAGCGGGCGTGCCCACGATGGCGCCATCCACGGTGACGTTCGTCGACCCGGCGCCGAAGTCGCGGGCCAGGCCGAAGTCGATGATCCGCACGGCTCGTTCTTCACCCTCAAGAAACACGTTGTCGGGCTTGATGTCGCGATGCACCAGGCCGTGGCGGTGGGCTGCCGCGAGTCCTTCGGCGATCTCCCGGCCGATCCGCAGCACCTCCCGCAGCGGCGGCCGGCCCGTGGATCGGAGGAACTCCCCGAGCGTGCTGCCCTGGAGATACTGCATCACGATGAACGGCAGGCCATGGTCTTCGCCGACCTGATGGATCGTCAGCACGTGCGGGTGCTCGATCGACGCCGCCGCCTGGCTCTCGCGGATGAAGCGATGCCGCGCCTTGGGGTCGCAGGCCTTGGCGTCGTTCATGACCTTGATCGCCACGCGGCGGTCGAGCTGGATATCCCGGGCGAGATAGACGCGGCCCATCGCGCCGCTGCCGATCAGGCCCAGCACCGCGTAGCCCCCGATCTGATCGGGCAGCGGATCCTTCGCGATGGGCGGCGGGCCGCTCGGCTGATCCGTGCCGGGGGGAGGCATTTCGAGGGTCTCGGACGACAGGGCGTCCGATGCGTGCGTATCGCTGCCCGATTGCCTGACGCGGAACGAGCAGAAGGCGTCGCCGCGGAGCATGCAGCTCGATTCGTCGATCTCCAGGATCTCGCCGAAGTGCTTGGCCAGTCCGCGCATCACGCCGACCGCGAGCGGGCAGAGGAGGCGGCGCGAACTGTAGATGACATGCAGTTCCTCCGCGGAGACCCGCACCGTCTCCAGGACCGGTGGCTCGGCCCCCGGCTTGGTGGCCCGCACCATCGCATGCATGATCGATTCGGTGTGCTCGATCAGGTCGAGCGTCCGCCAGTTCGGGTCGACGAGCGGCCCGGCGACCTTCACCAGATGCGGCGCCAGGAACTGTCCGAAGCGGCCGAGCAGCAGCGGCAGCGGCTCGTCGATGCCGTCGGCGATCGACTGCAGGAGGGCGACGGCCTCGCCGTCGTCGTAGATGCCGGAGGGAAGGTGGTTGGCCGTGTTGCGGACGACGGTGGACCGCAGCCCGGCGTGCGTGCCGGTGGCGGTCGCGAGCGCGTCCGCGAACTTCTGGATGTAGAAGAAGATGAGTCCGTGCACGGGGCTTCTGGAGCCTGCGTGGAGGAATAATCCCGAAGGGCCGGCTGAACAAGAAGGTACCACTTCCTCCTCGGCAGGACAGGGCGGCTATTCCCGCACGCGGTCGGGCTCGGGTGCGGTGGTGGCGGCCTTGCAGACCCGCCGGCGGAAGAGGGCCAGACCGTGGGCCGCGTGGTACAGGGCACCGCACTCGACATCGACGTCGGCGGTCTGCTCCAGAAGGCTCGTCAGCCGGTCGGCCGCCCGCGTTACCCAGGGCTCGGCGAGACGCTCGTCGTCGAGCGCGAGCGCCACCACCTCGAAGACATGGCCGGTGGCCCCGAGACGGGCGAAGACGTCGGGCGAAGTGCCCGGTCGTTCGAACGAGTGGATGGAAAAGCTGCCATCGGGTTGCTGGAAGCGGCGGGCCCGGTCGAGCGCGTCGGTGAGCACGCGATCGGCCTGCTCCCAGCCACTGCCGGGGATGAGCGGCAGGCCGGCGGCCCGCCGGGCCGCCAACGCGGCTGCCAGGCCGTAGAGCCGGTGCGCGCCGCCGCAGGCGGCGTTGAAGATGTCGGCCGCGGACTCCATGGCGACGACCCGCTCCACCGTCCAGCGGTCCCCGTCACCCGCCGTCCAGGTGGCGTCCGGCGAGAGGTAGGCGGAAAGCGCCATCAGCATCCAGGTGGCCTCCTGGCCGGGGCGGATGTCGTGCTTGGCCTGGGACAGCAGGTCGGCGAGCGTGAACTGCCGGCCGGCGACGACGAGCGGCGTGGTGAGTGGCAGGCCGCGCGGGCCGTCGGCATCCACGCCGCATTGGGAGAGGTAGCCGAGCCACTGGTCGGGGTGACCTTGGCCCATGGTGCTGCCTTCCTCGACGACGGCGACCACGCCCGGCCGGCCCGGCCGCAGCACCCAGCCGACGAGCGGGCCGCCGCCGAGCAGATGGTCGAGGGCTGTGGTCGCCGTGCCATCGACGGAGAGCGTGAGCTCCGGGCCGAAGGCGAGGATGCCGTGCACGACCTGCCAGGCCCCTTGCACGCCGGCATCCAGGCGGCGGGCGTCGCGGGCATGGGCCAGGGCGGCGTCGATCCGGCCGCAGAGCGCCGTCACGGGCTCCGCCGCGTGCCCGAGGCCGCCCATGAGGACGCAGGCGGCCGTGAGCCAGGGCGCGGAGAGCCGCCGCCACGGGTGGCGAACAACGGCGGGCGGGGATTCGTATGGCATGGAACGGGTTTGGAGGGCAGACCGCCACGGCGGGCGAGCTGCCTAGAATACCTTCGAATCCCCATCGTCGCCCTGGACTGGAGCACCTGCGTCCCATGCCATTTTTCGTCTTCGACCCCGCGTACATGCTCTGCATCGCGCCGGCCGTCCTGTTGGCGTTCTGGGCCCAGTGGCGGGTGCAGTCCTCGTTCGCAGCCGCGTCGCGCAAGCCGGCGCCACTGACGGGCGCCGCTGCGGCCCGGCACATTCTCGACTCGGCCGGGGCCACCGACGTGGAGATCGAGGCCGTGCCGGGTCAGCTCTCCGACCATTACGATCCCCGCACGCGGGTGTTGCGGCTTTCGGAGGGCGTCTACGGCCAGCGATCCCTGGCGGCCGTGGGCATCGCGGCCCACGAGGCCGGGCACGCCCTCCAGGATGCGCAGGGCTCGGCCCTGATGGCCGTCCGGAATGCGGCCGTCGGCGTGGCCAACATCGGCAGCGGCATCGGCCTGCTCGTCTTCATGGTCGGGCTCGGTCTGGCACTGCAGTCGGTCGCCTGGCTGGGGATCGCCCTCTTCGCCGGCACGGTGTTCTTCCAACTCGTCAACCTGCCGGTCGAGATCGACGCCAGCAACCGGGCCAAGGCGCAGCTCGTGGAACTGGGCATCGTGCCGGCCGGCGAGATGACCGCGGTCAACCGCGTGCTCAACGCGGCCGCCTGGACCTACGTCGCCGCGACGCTCCAGAGCGTGCTCACGCTGCTCTACTACGCCAGCTACCTCACCGGCAGCGGCAGCGACTCCGATACCTGACCTCCGCCGCCGGATCCCGTCCATCGGGCCGCGGCTCAGTGGTTCAGCGAATAGAGGAGCACGTTGAGGGCGATCTTCTCGGCGTCCTCGCGGCCGTAGCCCGTGCACTCCATGGAGTTCTGTTTCTCCAGGGCGCACGAAATGTCGTACGGGGAGAAGATCACGGCCCAACGGTCGCCCATCCGCATGCCCTCGAGCTTCGGCGGAATCCGCCGCTTCCGCACGCCCATCGGCCCGCCGGCGCCGGCCGGCTCCCGCAGCGTCACTTCGCGGATGTCGTAGCCGCCATACTCGGCCGCCGTGAAGATCGGGTCGTCGGCGGGAATCTCCTCGAGCTTGTGGTTCGGGAGCAGGGCCGCGATCTCGGTGCGGAAAGCCTGGGTGAAGCCGCCGGCGGCGCAGACGCTGTCGGCCAGGAGCGTGCCGCCGCGCTGGAGAAAGGCCGCAAGTCGCTCGCGCCGCGGCACGTCGAAGGCGAAGCCCTGGCGGCCGTGCATGAAGACCAGGTGGTAGTCGAAGAGCCGCACGTCGCCGGGGTCGATCTGGCTCGGCGTGTCGTCGACGCGGGCCCCGAGCTCGCGGGCCGCCGCACGGAGGATGTTGGCGAGCGCCGCGGGCGCCGCGTCGCACATGCCCGCGTGCTTGAGTTTGCCGATTGCGATCTGGCCTCGCTCGAAGCGATCGGGCTCCGACTCCTCCGCAGGGGCGACGGCGAACAGCTCGTCCTTGCGTTTGAGTTCGCGGTTGGTCGCGTAGGCCAGCACGTTCGTGCCGATGGCGAGCGCCGCGTCCACCTCCTTGAGGATCGCCGGGGGCAGGGCCAGCCGCGCCGGGCCGCCGAGCTCCCACAGGCACGACAGGCTCGGCATCGCCCCGTCCTCGGGCCGGGCGTCGGTGGGCGGCGCGTAGATCAGGCAGGTGCGACAGCCGTAGTCGACGCCGAGCAGCGGACGGTGCAGCTCGGGCGGCACGACCTCCTCCGCGTGCCAGGCCGGATGCTCGGGCGGCAGCAGGTTCAGCCGATACTCGGGCTCGGGAAAGATCTCGCCCACGAGCTGGCGAAAGCGGCGGTCGAACTCGCCGCTCTTCGGGCAGCAGGCCTCGGCGAAGCTGAAGCCGCCCTCGTCGAGGTAGCGGCGCAGCCGCGGACCCGCTTCCGGGCCGAGGTCGAATGCCACCTTGCCCGAAAGCCAGAACACCGGCGCCTGGAGAAAGTCCTCGAGCGAAGCGGATGGCGCATGGAGCACGTGCCAGGAAAGGCCGGCGGGATAGTCCTTGCGCCACCGCTTCTCCACGTGCTCGACGAGGTGGGCGATGTCGTGACCGTGGCGGTTCCAGTCGGTGTCGGGCTCGTGGCGACTCTTGGCGACGATCACGGGGCGGCGGCCCTTGGCGAGGAACAGGAGCGCGAAGCTCGTGGCCACGACCGGGTCCTCGATCCGCGGGGCGACGAACCGTCCGGTGAGCCCGTCCTGGACGTTGATGAACATCTTCGCCCCCTCCAGGTACCAGTCGTGCTCGCCGATGTACCGGCGGGCCGTGAACCGGCCGACCCGTTCAAGGCCGTAGAGGTAGTAATAGAGCCAGGTCTGGCCGCCCGTCCCCGGGTTTTCGACCACGGAAAACCGGCGGCCCAGCCAGTCGATGCCGCGCTCCAGCACCTTCGGCGTCGAGCCGCCGCCGCAGCAGGAGACGCTGTCGCGGGCGGCGCGGGCGTCGGGCGTGCCGACGTGCTCGGAGGTGATCCACACGCTTGCGATCCCCGCGCAGGTCATGCTGCCCGATCCGCCGGCGTTGCCGAGCGTGTATCCCCAGGAACCGTCGGCGTTGGCGCAGGCCACCCAATACTGCTGGGCCCGGACCCAGGTCTCCTCCTTCACGCGGACGCCGGCCCGGGCCGCCTCGTGCAGGCCGAGCAGGGCGAACTGCGAGTTGGAGTTGTCGCCGCCGCCGCCCCGTTCCCGCTGTCCGTAGGACCAGGCGCCGGAGGTGGGGCCCTGTCGCACCTGCCCGGCCTCCAGCCAGGCCGCATTCCGCTCGATCAGCGCCCGATCCGCATCGGGAGAGAGCATCGCGAAGACCATCGTCTGCAGCGAGACCGCGTAGGTGTCGTCGGCCGTCTGCGTCCGCAGCCACTCCAGCGCCCGGCGCATGTTGAGGTTTTGCTCGTCCACTCCCGCGTTGGCGAGCGCCAGCACGACCAGCGACGTCGCGCCGACGTTCGTGTTGCTCGCCCGCATCGCGGTCCACGAGCCATCGGGCCGCTGCTGCTGGATCAGCCAGTCGCGGGCCCGTTCGATCGCCCGCTGGATCTGCCCCGGCGTCAGTGGCGGCGGATCGGCCGCCGCGGCCGCCGACGGCAGCAGCAGTGCGGCCAGCAGGGCGCAGCGGACGGCGAGCGGCGACGGCGGGCAGGCGAAGCGCACGGCC
>JBJTHX010000223.1:0-2947 GCA_046094745.1 Planctomycetia bacterium | reverse complement strand
GCCGCCACGCGGATCAAGCTCGGCCTGCAGAAGAAGCTCTATCTCGGCAACCTCGACGCCAAGCGCGACTGGGGGTTCGCCGGCGACTACGTCGAGGCGATGTGGCTGATGCTGCAGCAGGCCGAGCCGGACGACTACGTGATCTCGACCGACGAGACCCACTCCGTCCGCGAGTTCTGCGAGAAGGTGTTCGGCCGCCTCGACATGGACTACCGTGACTTCGTGGAGATCGACCCGCGGTACTTCCGTCCGGCCGAGGTGGACCTGCTCCTGGGCTCGTCGCAGAAGGCCCGCCGGAAGCTCGGCTGGAAGCCCCGGGTGTCGTTCGACGAACTGGTGGCGCTGATGGTCGAGTCCGATCTGGAACTCGCCCGCAGGGAACAGGTGCTCCTCGCCGCGGGGCACGACGCGGGCCTGCCAAACCGCTGACGCCGGAACCGCGACACCATGCTGGACCTCGCGGGCAGGCGGATCGTGGTCACCGGCGGGGCCGGCTTCCTCGGAAAGGCCGTCTGCCGGGCCTTGGCCGCCCGGGGCGTGCCGCCCGAGCGGATGTTCGTGCCCCGCCGGGCCGAGTTCGACCTGACGACGGAATCGGCCGTGGAGCGGCTCTACGACGCGGCCCGCCCCGACGTCGTGATCCACCTGGCCGCCGAGGTGGGTGGCATCGGTGCCAACCTCGCCCACCCAGGACGGTTCTTCTACGCGAATATGGCGATGGGGCTGCACCTCGTCGAGCACGCCCGCCGCCGCGGCCTGGCCAAGTTCGTGCATACCGGCACGGTCTGCGCCTATCCGAAATACTGCCCGGTCCCGTTCCGCGAGGACGACCTCTGGAACGGCTACCCCGAGGAGACGAACGCCCCCTACGGCGTGGCCAAGAAGGCGATCTTCGTGATGCTCGACGGGTACCGGCACGAGTACGGCCTACGGAGCGCCGTGGTCGTGCCCGTGAACCTCTACGGCCCGGGCGACAACTTCGACCCCGCGACGAGCCACGTGATCCCCGCGCTGATCCGCAAGTGCGAGGAGGCCCGGCGGGCAAACGCCCCGGAGGTCGTCTGCTGGGGCACCGGCGCCGCGACCCGCGAATTTCTGCACGTGGACGACGCGGCCGAGGCCGTGGTGCGGGCCGCCGAGGTGATGGACGAGCCGCTGCCGATCAACCTCGGCGGCGGCGCGGAGATCGCGATCCGCGACTTGGCCACGAAGATCGCCGCCGCCTGCGGCTACCGCGGCAAGATCGCCTGGGACGCCAGCCGGCCCGACGGCCAGCCCCGCCGCGGCCTCGACATCTCGCGGGCGCGAGACCTGCTCGGCTGGGAACCGCGGCGGGACTTCGACGCCGGTCTGGCGGAAACCGTCGCCTGGTGGCGCGAGCAGGCGACCGCGGGCGGTTGAAAACGCGGCGGTTCGGCCAGAGAATCGCGGCTTTCCGCCCCGCGCCTCCCGACCGAAAGGCCCGCCCATGCCCGCCACAGAGCCCGCGTTCCGCACCGAGTCCGACAGCATGGGGGAGGTGCGGGTGCCGGCCGACCGCTACTGGGGCGCCCAGACGGAGCGGTCGCGGGACAACTTCAAGATCGGCGTCGACCGCTTCCAGTGGGGCCGGGCCGTGAAGAAGGCGCTCGGGATCCTCAAGAAGTCGGCGGCCCTGGCCAACGGCGAACTCGGCCAACTGCCCGCCGCGACGGTCACACTCGTCGTCCAGGCCGCCGACGAGGTGATCGCGGGGAAACTCGACGACCACTTTCCGCTCGTCGTCTTCCAGACCGGCAGCGGCACGCAGTCGAACATGAACGCCAACGAGGTGATCTCCAACCGGGCGATCGAGATCGCCGGCGGCACGATGGGCTCGAAGAAGCCCGTTCACCCCAATGATGACGTCAACCGCGGCCAGTCGTCGAACGACACCTTCCCGACGGCCATGCACATCGCCGCCGTCGAGGTGATCCACGATCGGCTCCTGCCGGCCGTGCGGTCGCTGCGGGACGTGTTCCTCGGTCTCGAGAAGCGGCACGCCGACCTCGTGAAGATCGGCCGCACACACCTCCAGGACGCCACGCCGATCACGCTCGGCCAGGAGATCTCCAGTTGGCGAGCGCAGCTCGACGACCGGATCGCCGGCATCGAGCGGGCCCTACCGGGCCTCTATGAACTCGCCATCGGCGGCACGGCCGTGGGCACAGGGCTCAACGCCCACCCGCGGTTCGGCGACGTGGCGGCCGGCTACATCGCCCAGGAGACGGGCCAGCCGTTCGTGTCGGCCCCCAACAAGTTCGCGGCCCTCGCCGCCCACGACGCGCTCGTCGAGGTGAGCGCCGCGGAGCGCGGCCTGGCGATGGCCCTGCTCAAGATCGCCAACGACATCCGCTGGCTGGCCAGCGGCCCCCGCTGCGGCATCGGGGAGATCGCCATCCCGGAGAACGAGCCGGGCAGCTCGATCATGCCGGGCAAGGTGAACCCGACCCAGTGCGAGGCGATGACGATGGTCTGCGCCCAGGTGTTCGGCAACGACGCGGCCGTCGCCTTCGCGGGCAGCCAGGGCAACTTCCAGCTCAACGTCTACAAGCCGGTGATGATCCACAACGTGCTCGAGAGCGCCGATCTGATCGCCGACGCCTGCGACTCGATGCGGATCCACTGTGCCACCGGCATCGAGCCGAACCTGGCCCGGATCAAGCACCACCTCGACGACTCGCTGATGCTCGTCACGGCCCTCAACACCCACATCGGCTACGAGAAGGCCGCCAAGATCGCCAAGAAGGCCCACGTCGAGGGGACGAGCCTCAAGGCCGCCGCCGTGGCGCTCGGCTACGTCACGCCCGAGCAGTACGACGCCTGGGTCGTGCCGGTCGAGATGACGCGGCCGCTGGCCACCTGACGAGCCGGGCGTGATGCCGGGCAGTCATGTGGATACTTCATGATCGGAAGCATCCTCCAGGGA
>JBJTHX010000222.1:0-2532 GCA_046094745.1 Planctomycetia bacterium | reverse complement strand
CCCCCCGCCGCCGCGCGCCCCGCGGGGGCCGCGCGCCGGCTCCGCCGCACGGGCGACCCCCCGCGGCAGGCAGGCGGCGAACCCGATGGTTCCAAGCGCCACCGCGACGATCGCCCAACGACCACGCGTTCGGATCATGGTTCGGCTCCACCGGGACCTGCCCGCCACATGCGGCATCCATCGTTTAGTGTACCGGCTGCGCGGCGACTGCCTCGGTCAGCCGCCGCCCGATCGCCGCAGACGCCGCGGCGGCGTCGCCCCCGGTGGCCAGTTCCCGGGCCGCAACGTGGCAGTGCACGACCTGCCCGGCGACGCTCGTGGCCGGCGGATCGATCGACAGACAGGCCGCCTCGGCCAGCGGGCAACGCGGGTGAAACCGGCAGCCCGCCGGGGGCCGCGCCGGGCTCGGCACGTCGCCCGGCAGGACGATCCGGCGGCGGCGGCGGCCCACCTCGACGGCCGGCACCGCGGAGAACAGCGCGTGCGTGTAGGGATGCAGCGGCTGCCGGCAGAGCCGCTCCGCCGGCGCCTGCTCGACGATCCGACCGAGGTACATCACCGCCACGTCGTCGGAAACGTACTCCACGATCGACAGGTCGTGCGAGATGAACAGGTAGGTCAACCCCAGCTGCTCCCGCAGGTCGACGAGCAGGGTCACCACCTGCGCCTGGATCGAGACGTCGAGCGCCGAGATCGGCTCGTCGAGGACGAGGAACTCCGGCTCGAGCACGAGCGCCCGCGCGATCGCGATCCGCTGCCGCTGGCCACCGGAGAACTCGTGGGGGTAGCGGTCGAGGGCGGCCCGTGCGAGGCCGGTCCGCTCCAGGGCCTGGCGCATCCGTTCGAGCCGGGCCGCGGCGTCGCCGAGGCGGTGGATCACGAGGCCCTCCTCGAGGATCGATCGCACGGTCATCCGCGGGTTGAGCGAGCCGTACGGATCCTGGAAGACGATCTGCATCCGGCGACGGAGGGCCCGGAGTGCCGCGCCGCGCACGGCCCGCAGATCCTGGCCGGCGAACCGCACCTCGCCCGCCGTCGGCTCCACGAGCCTCAGCACGCTCCGCCCCACCGTCGTCTTGCCGCAGCCGCTCTCGCCCACCAGGCCGAGCGTCCGTCCCTTGCCGATCGAGAAACTGACGCCATCGACCGCCCGCACGGCACCCACCTGCCGGCGCAGGAGGCCGCGGCGGATCGGGAAGTGCGTCCGCAGGCCGGCGACGTCAAGCAGCGGCGCCGTCACGGGCTCCTCCCGGGGACGAGGTCGCCGGCGTAGTGGCAGCGAACGAAGTGGCCGGGCGACAGCTCCCGCAGTTCGGGTGGCACGGCGGCGCAGTCGCCCGCGGCAGCGAGCCGGGCGAACCCGCACCGCGGATGGAACCGGCAGCCCGGCGGAAAATCCCAGGCCGGCGGCACCATGCCGGGAATCGTCGTCAGCGGCCCACGGGACGCGGCCCGCCGGCCCGCCTCGGGCCGGGCGGCGAGCAGGCCGATCGTGTAGGGGTGCAGCGGCCGGGCGAACAGGTCGGCCGTCGGCGCCCGCTCGACGATCTTGCCGGCATACATCACCGCCACCTCGTCACAGGTCTCAGCCACGACCCCGAGGTCGTGGGTGATGAGGAGGATCGCCGTGCCCAGCCGCCGGCGAAGGTCGGCGAGCAGTTCGAGGATCTGGGCCTGGATCGTGACGTCGAGCGCCGTCGTCGGCTCGTCGGCGATGACGAGATCGGGCTCACAGGCTAGGGCCATGGCGATCATCACCCGCTGCCGCATGCCGCCGGAGAGCTGGTGCGGATACTCGTCGAGCCGCCGCTCGGGGTCGGCCATCCGCACCAGCCGCAGCATCTCCAACGCCCGCCCGCGGGCCGCCGCCCGCGGCACGTCACGGTGCAGCCGCACCGCCTCGGCGATCTGGTCGCCGACGGTGAACACCGGGTTGAGGCTCGTCATCGGCTCCTGGAAGATCATGCCGATCCGGCCGCCGCGAACCTGCCGCAGCCCCGACTCGGGGAGGGTCACGAGGTCCACCGGCGGCTCTCCCGCGCGGCCGCCGGCGAGCAGGATCTCCCCCGCCTCGATCACGCCCGGCGCCGCCACCAGCCGCAGCACCGACATGGCCGTGACGCTCTTGCCGCAGCCGCTCTCACCGACGAGCCCGAGGGTCCGGCCCCGCTCGATCGACAGCGACACCCCGTCCACCGCCGGCACCCGCCCGGCGGGCGTGCGGAAGGCCGTCACGAGATTTCGAATCTCAAGAAGCGGCATGCTGCATGCTCTCTACCGCGCGGGCAGGCGAGGGGGTCGGCGAACGCTCGAGGAGCCTATGGCCGCCGCGGCCGGCGAGGAGGATCTCGCCCGCCTCGATCGTGCCCGGCGCCGCCACCAGCCGCAGCACCGACATCGCCGTCACGCTCTTGCCGCAACCGCTCTCGCCCACGAGCCCGAGCGTCCGCCCCCGTTCGATCGACAGAGACACGCCGTCCACCGCCGGCACCCGCCCGGCGGGCGTGCGGAAGGCCGTCACGAGATTTCGAA
>JBJTHX010000221.1:0-9071 GCA_046094745.1 Planctomycetia bacterium | reverse complement strand
CCGAGATCCGCTTCCGCTCCCGGGCGAGGTCGGCGAGGTCGGGAAAATCCTTGAGCACCTCGTCGAGTTCGCGGCGGGCGTCCTCGTACCGCTCCCCCTGGATGAGGAGCCGCACGACCCGCAGCCGGTGGTCGGCGTTCGTGCGGTCGATGTGCTGCTCGATCACCCGCTTGAGCACGTCGCGGGGCAGCGCCGTGGTCGCCAGCCGCATGTCGAGCAGCACCGGGTTCTCGGTGACGAGACCCTCGATCCGCGTCCAGCGGGGCGTGATTTCGGTGATCCCCTGCACGATGTCCACCCGGCCGCCGGCGGTCGAGAGCGCGAGGATCCGGCGGCCGAACTCGTCGAAGGGCGTGGTCTCGAGGGCCGCGCCCATGCCCGCCACACGGCGGCCGTTCTCCGGCACCCGCTGCGGGATGCGGATCTTCTCCATGCCGAAGTCGACCGGGCCCGGCTCCGTCTTCACCACCTGCCGCTTCGAGACCATCGTGCGGGTGAGTTCGTCGTCGCACATCAGGATCGGCGTGCCCCCGGACGAGCCCTGCGGGGCCAGCGGGTCGACGGCCACGCCGGGGAGGAGGGCGAACCGGCCCTCGAGCACCCGCCCGTCGGCCATCTCGACCCGGTCGGCCCGGGCCACCGTCACGGTGACGAGGCAGACGACGCAGGCCGCCACGGCCGCCTGGGCATTCCGGAGCCGGGAGTGGATCATCGGTGGGCGCTCCGCCGCAGGACTGCCACCAGTGTAGGGCCGCGGCCCACGGGCACGCAGCGCCATCTGACGACTTCCAAGCGGGGTTGTGCATGATTATTCATGCCGTGAATGATTATCATTCATGCCATGAATAAAAGCCGAACTGGCGGCCGGCCGGCCGGCCCGGCCGCCTGGCGCTCGGGGGCACGGAGTGTCTGCGGATGCACCCGCCGGCACGTTCCTTGACGTCGGCCGCGAGGCGACGGGACAATCTGCACGGCCGTCCGGTCGCTCCAGCGGGCGACGGTGGACCCAGGAAGCAGTTTCCCATGAACCGAGACGGTTTGCGGCGCGGGCTGGCCTGGGGCCTCGTGGCCACGCTGCTCCTGCCGGTGATGATGGCCGTCGTGCTCGGCCTCGGGGGCCTGCTCGGGGCCGTCGGCGACGCCGCCGGGGCCGCGGTCTGCAACCGCCTCGGCATCGTCTTGGGCGGCCTGTGGATCACGGCGGTCGTGGCCACCGTGGCGGCGACCGCGGCCACCGCACTCGCGCACGATCCGCCGCGGCGGCCCGACGGGCCACCTCCGCGGCGGCGGCGCCGCCGCCGGATGAACCCGCTCGAGGGCGACAGGCTGGCCGCGGAACGCGAGGGGCGGGAGCGGCCTCCATCCTGACGACCGCCCACAGTGGAGGGAGACGCACGGATGACGTCGGCCGAAAAGCGATCGCTGCGCGTCCTCGTGTTCGTCGCGACTGCCGGGTGCATGTCGCCGGTCGCCGGCCAGGCGGTGTCGTTCTCGAAGCAGGTCGCCCCGATCCTGGCCGCGAAATGCGGCGGCTGCCACATCGCCGGTCGCAAGGGCGGATTCCAGATGGCTTCCTACGCGGGGCTGATGCAGAGCGGCATGGTGCAACGCGGCGCGGCCAATGCGAGCCGCCTCGTCGAGGTGATCCTCTCCGGTGACATGCCCCGCGGCGGTGGCAAGGTGGCGCCGGACGAGGTGGGCACGCTCATGAAGTGGATCGACGGCGGGGCCGCCTACGACGGCAAGGATCCCGCGATCCCGCTCGACCAACTGCTGCGGGCCGCGACCGCGCCGCCCCCCCCTCCTCCGCCCGCCGCCCCGGTGACGCTCAAGCCGGGCGAGGTGTCGTTCGCGATCGACGTCGCGCCCGTGCTGCTCAAGGAGTGCGCCGGCTGCCACGGCCAGCGGGAACCCGAGGCCAACCTGCGGATGACGAGCCTGGAATCGCTCCTCCGCGGCGGCCGCAGCGGCCCGCCGATGCAGCCCGGCAAGGGGGCCGCCAGCCTGCTCGTCCGCAAACTGCGGGGCAAGGACATCGAGGGGCAGCGGATGCCGCTCAACAAGAAACCGCTGCCCGACGACGTGATCGCCCGGATCGAACGCTGGATCGACGAGGGGGGCCGGCTCGACATGCTGGCCGCGACCACGCCGCTGGAGACGCTCGTTGCCGCCGGGCGGGCCCGCAGCATGTCGAACGCCGACCTGGAGCGGCTGCGGTTCGAGGCCGGGAAGAGGCTCTGGAAGCGGGCGATCCCCGACGAGGAGCCGGTGGTCGAGGTCCGCGGGGGCGTGTGCCTTACGGGCAACCTGCCCGCCGCGCGGATGGCGGAACTCGCCGACGAGGCCGCCGCCCTGGCCGAGCGGATCGGTCGGGAACTCGGCACCGATGCCGGCACCCTGCTGCGCGGCGGGATCGTGGTGTACGCGTTTCGCGAGGCCTACGACTATTCGGCCCTGTGGCAGAACGTGGTCGGCGCCGAGCGGCCCAAGGGGATCGCGGGCCATGCCGGCGTGTCGGGCGACGTGACGTATGGGGCCGTGCTCGTGCCGCCGGACGACGAGGAGAACCGGCGGCTCCTGCTCGCGGAGCAGATGGCGGCCGCCGCGTTCGCGGGCCGGATGGTGCCGGAGTGGTTCGCCCGCGGGGCCGGCCGGGCCGTCGCGGTCAAAGTCGTTCCCAAGGCGCCGCTCGTGCAAGAGTGGAAGCGCGAGACGCCGGGGGCGGTGGCCCGGCTCGGCTCCGCGGCCGACTTTCTGGCCGGCCACGCCGAGTCGGCCGCGGCCGCGACCGCAGCCGGCGGATTCGTGGGCGGGCTGGCGACCGGTGCCCGGCTGAAGCAGTGCGTGGACCTGCTCGACGAGGGCGCCGGCTTCGACGCGGCGTTCGCCAAGGTGTTCCGGGCCGCGCCGCAGCCGGCCTTCGAGGCCTGGGCCGTCAAGGAGGCCCGCCGGGCCCCGAAGCCGCGCTGACGGCGGGCGGAGTGCGGGGCGATACGCTTTCCACCGCGATGCCGTGGTGTCGTGTGATGCGGAGAGCTCGTTGAAAAAAAGACGGGGGTGCCTGGATCACGGGGCATGCGATCCGGAACGGCCCGGACGAGACCGGAACCGCCGGCGGGGCACGCAACCGCGATCATCGGCCCCCAACGAGCCTCGTTAAGAGCTCACCGGCATGGGTCGACACATCACGAACATGGCAGAAAACGTATCGCCTCACACTCCCTTCTTGCCGGCGCTTGCGCGGCCGCTCACCACTCGCCCATGTCGCGGCCGTAGGGCTCCATCGCCTTGGTGTTCCGCTCCACGGCCATGACGACCGTCTGCCGGGCCGAGCCGTCGGGCAGGCTGGCCACGATCGGCAGCACCTGCCGCTTGTTGGGCATGTCGACCCGCACGCGGAACGTGCCGTCGGCCTGCACCTTCACCGGCTCGCCCTGGAGCGTGACGTAGGCGTCGGGCTGTGTGGCGCCGTAGACGATCATCTCGGCGTCGATCTCGAGCTGGAAGCCGTTGGGCTTCTCGTCTCCCTCCTCCGGCTCGGTCACGGTTTCGCGGGCGGCCGGCGGCCCCATCGGCCGCCGCATCCGCTCCTCGAAGAGCTCCTGCAGTTCTGGGCTGTTCGTCTCCGGCGAGAAGCCGCCGCTCATGGCATAGATCCGCTCGCAGTCGCCGACGATGTCGCCCCAGTGGGCGTCGAGCGTGTCGCCCTGCGAGGAGACCGGCGTCGAGACGGCGTTGCTGCGGGCCAGTGCGTGGAACCGGCCGGAGGGCGTGCGGTAGCCGATCTCGACCCGGCAACGGAGCGGCTCGCGGACGTCGATGAACCAGTTTTTCACGCCCCCGTGGACCGCGATCTCGCGCACGACCCGTTCCGAGGGCGAGGCCTGGATCGCGTTCTCGAGCTGAAGCACACGGAGCGCGGGGCGGGCGCCGTGCCACTCCTGGCCGAGCGCCGCCTGGGCCCGGGTGACGCTTCGAGGCGTGACTTCCCAGAACGCGTGCAGCCAGTGGGGGCCGCGGACCATGAGGACGATCCGGTCGCGGGCGGGACGGTTGGTCCGGCCCTGCTCGGGCCGGGTCGCCAGGCTCTTGGCCCGCTCCAGCCGCTCGCGGGCCTCGGCGATCCGGCGGGCGACCTCCGGGTTGGGCGCTGCCACGGCGGCCGGGGCGGTCCGCCGAACCGTCGCCGTGTCGGGGCGGCCGGCCTCGGCGAGGCCGCCGCGGGCCTTGCGGACGAGCGCCTTGATGAGTTGGTCCTTGCGCATGGCGTGCCAACCGGCGACACCGTGCTGCTTGGCCAACCGGGCCAGATCGCGAACGCGCTTGTCCTTGAGGCTCGCCGACGTCATGCGGGCAAGGTCCTTGGGCGGGATGGTCGAGGCAGGGAAACTGCCCCCAACCCTACCGAGGAGTTGGGCCGCAAGCAAGTTTTTTGGCCCCCAGGGCTGAACGCAAGCCCTGCCGTGCCAACGGGTTGCACGGACACTTTCCGCCGTGATGGGCGGCTGGGGCGGTCAGTCGCCCCGCAGTTTCAGGCCCCGGTCGGTCAGTTTCTCGCGAACCTCGTTGAGGCTCGTGACGCCGAAATTCTTGCACTCGAGCAGGTCCTCGGCGGTCCGCCGGACGAGGTCCCCGATCGTGTTGATGCCGAGCTTCGTCGTGCACTTGCGGGCCCGCACCGAGAGGTTGAGCTCGGAAATCGGCAGGCCGTGGACCTCCTGATCGTCGGCGGACACTTCGGCCGGCTCGACGGCCGCCTCTGCGAAGGGCGCGGCCTGGGCCATCTGGCCGAGCGACAGCCCCTTCGACGCCAGCATCTCCTTGATCTCGACGAGGCTCGTCTCGCCGAAGTTCTTGCTGGCCAGGATTTCCTCTTCGGAGGTGCGGGCGAGGTCGCCGAGCGTGAGGATGCCCATCTTCTGCAGGCAGTTGCGGCTGCGGACGGAAAGCTCGAAGTCGCTCACGGGCAGGTTGAGCACCTGGTCGAGCCGATCCCGCTGCTTCTGCTCCTGCTCGTCGTGCTGCTGGTCGCCGGAGGCCGACGAATCGCGGAGGAAGAGCCGGGCCCGCGGGTGGTTCGGGTAGGCCTCGAGGATGCGGCGGTAGCACTCCTGCGCCTTCGCGAAGTCGTTGCGGTCCTCGTAGATGATGCCCAGGTTCAGCAGGGCCCCGACGCTCGCCGGATAGCGCTGGAGCGACTTCTCGTAGCAGGCCAGGGCCTCGTCGTCGTTGCCGAGCCGGTCGTTGATCACGCCCATCGCGAACAGGGCCGTCGGATGCCCGGGATCGATCGCCAGCGCCTTCTCGAAAGCGGCCACCGTCTCGGCGAGCGGCAGCCCGGTATCGGCCAGCAGCGTGCCCTTTGCGGCCCAGAAATCGGCCGAAGAATCGCCCTGGCTGCCAAGGCGGTCGAGTTCTTTGCGGGCCTCTTCCATCCGCCCCGTCGCCCGGAGCGACTCGGTGATGCCCGCCAGGCAGGCGGAGGCGTCGTAGCCGGCCTTGCGGGCGGCCTCGAAGGCCTCGCGGGCCTTGTCGTGAGCCTCGTGCGCTGCGTGGGCGAGGCCCTGGTAGAAGAGGGCCACGGCCCCGCCGTCGCCGGACTTCAGCGTGTCGAGAGCCTCGCGTGCCCGGCCGAGCAACTGCTGGCAGACGCCGAGTTTGACGGAGGCCGCAGGGCTGCGATCGCCCTGCTCCTCGAGTTCCTTGACCGCGGCCCGGAGTTCGCGGTGCGCCGCGACATCGCCCGCCAGCGCCTCGACGAGGCGGCGGATCTCCTTGGGGCCGAACGGCGTGTTGCCGGTGATCAGGTCGCGGATGTCGAGTCGGGTGGCTGTGACCATGGGCGAAAAACTCCTGGGAACCATCGCGGATCGGCGAACAGCCAGCGGCGGGAGTCGAACCCGCAACCCCCGCATTACGAATGCGGTGCTCTGCCAATTGAAGCTACGCTGGCGCGGCCGTCGGCGGCCGCGGCCTCCGGGCCGGGAAGGACGAGCCTTCCGGACACCGCACACTAGCGCAGGCACCCCGCAAACGTCAAGTCAGGCCTTGTTTTCCGCATCGTTTCGCGGCCGGGACGGCGTCGCCCGGCGGCCCGCGCGCCGCGAAATGCGTCGCTGCGCTGCGAAATGCGGCGCGGCCCGGGTGTTGGTCGGTGCGGGCTGATCAGGGCAGTTCCTCCACCGAAACACCCTTTTCGTCCGCTGTTCCCTGCCGACCGCCGCGACTGCCCGCCCCCTCGCGGCGGTTTGGCACGCCGTGTGCAGTTTCTTTTTGACGCGGCGGGTGCCTCGGTTCCCGTCGCGTCCCACACTCGAAACCTTTCAAAGGTGGGGCCTTCGACTGATATCGGGCGTGCGGTCGCCTTGCCCCTGACCCGCACACCCATCGACAGGACGCTCCTGTCGGGTCGCAGGCCCCGCCTTTTTTTTCGCGCGGCGGCCTTTCCTCCCGCACCTCGCGCAGCGGCCGCCGCCGACGTGTGGCCCCGGCCGGGACCGATCGGTCCGGCACCGGTATGATGCCGGCGTCCGAAGCCGCGCCCCGCTGACGGTCCCTTTGGAGCCTGCCCGTGAGCCCCCGCCTTCCCGCCGTGATCGGACAGCACCGCTGCGGCCCCGGCATGCCGCCGCTGCTGATCGCGGGCCCGTGCGTGATCGAGAGCGAGGACCTCTGCATGCGGATCGCGGAGGTGCTCGCCGAGATCGCCCGCCGGCTGCCGGTGCAGGTGGTCTTCAAGGCTTCGTACGACAAGGCCAATCGGACGAGTGGCGGGGCGTTTCGCGGGCCTGGGCTCGACGAAGGGCTCGAGGTGCTCGACCGCGTGCGCCAGGCGGTCGGCCTGCCGGTGACCACCGATATCCACCTGCCGGAGCAGGCGACGGCCGCCGGGCAGGTCTGCGACCTGCTGCAGGTGCCGGCCTTTCTCTGCCGGCAGACCGACCTGCTCCTGGCCGCGGCCGCCACCGGCAAGGCGGTGAACGTGAAGAAGGGCCAGTTCGTGGCGCCGGCCGACATGCGGCACGTCGTCGCCAAACTGCTCGCCGGGGGCTGCCGCGACATCCTGCTCTGCGAGCGGGGCACGTTTTTCGGCTACGGCCGCCTCGTGAACGACTTCGCTGGACTGCTCACGATGCGGTCGCTCGGCGTGCCCGTGATCTTCGACGCCACCCACTCCGTCCAGCATCCCGCCAGCCTCGGCGAGTCGACCGGCGGCGATCGGGCGCTCGTCGAGCCGCTGGCCCGGGCCGCGGCGGCCGGCGGGGTCGCCGGGGGGGTGGTCGAGACGCACCCCGAGCCCGAGAAGAGCCCCAGTGACGGACCGAACATGGTGCCGCTCGGCCGGCTTCAGGGCGTCGTGGAGCGGGTGCTCAAGATCCACGAGGCGCGGCTCGCGGGCGAGCACCTCGCGGCCGACGGAGCGGCGTCATGATTCGCGGGCTGGTTGCCTGCGCGATCGTCCTGCTCGTGGGCTGTGGCCGCCCGCAGCCCACGGCTCCGCGACAGGCGGCGGTGGCCCCGGTGCCGGCTGCCGTCCGGGAGAAACTGCTCGAGGGCGCGGTGTCGGTGCTCGACCGGCTGGAACAGTTCGATGAAGTGGCCGCCTACGCGCAGGTCTTCGACCGGCTCAGCCAGTGGAGCCACGCGCGGCCCACGGCCGCCGCCGCGCCGTGGGCCGCCGACCCGCTCGCGGCCACGCTGCCGGACCGGCTGCGACCGCTGGCTGCCGAGGAGCGGCTGGCGAGTTCGACCTTCGACGCCGCGGGTGACGTCATCGCCCTGCGGGACTGCCGCTGGCTGGCGGACATCGCCCGCCAGGTCCGCGGCCGCGTGCCGCCCGACGACGAGCTCGCCGCGGCGCAGGCGCTGTTTCAGTGGGCCGTGCGGTCGCTGGCGCCGGTCGGTGATCCGCCGATGGTGCCGACGGAGTCGAACCCCGGCACCCGCTGGATGCTGCCCGGCGAGATCCTGCTCGCCGGCCGGGCCAGCGCCGCCCAGCGGGCGTGGGTGTTCCTGGAACTGCTCCGCCAGGCGGGGCTCGACGGCGTGATGCTGGCCACGGGCGATGCCGCGTCGGGGGCGGCACGGCCCTGGGTGCCGGCGCTCGTGTCGGGCGGCGAAGCCTGGCTCTTCGACACGGCCTACGGGATGCCGATTCCAGGCCCCGGAGGCAAGGGCGTGGCCACGGCCCGCCAGGCCGCGGCGAATCCGGCCGTGCTCGCCGCGATGTCGTTGCCCGACCGGCCGTACCCGGTGCAGGCGGCCGACGCCGCCCGGCTCGGCGTGCTCGTCGCGGCCGACCCGCGGAGCCTCTCGCGGCGGATGGCGGATGTCGAGGCGGGCCTCGGCGTCGAGCAGGAATGGCGCCTCGCGATCGATGCTTCCGCCCTCGCGGAGCGGGCCCGAGCGGCGATCCCGGGGGCCGCGTCCACAGGCCTTTGGACGTTTCCCTGGGAGACGTTCGCCCGCCGCGGCGATCCGGCGACCGGGGCGGTCGTGGGCCGTGAACTCGCGCCGCTGGCGGTGACGCTCGCCCGCAGCCGGGGTGGCGACCGGCCGGGGACGCACCTGCTGCGGCCCCTGCTGGCGGCGCGGGTGCGGGAGTTTCGCGGCGACCTCGACGGCCCGGAGGGCGCGAAGGCCGCCTACCTCATGGCCCGGCCGAGCCGGCAGGTCATCGCGGAAGCCGTGGCGGCCGTGCCGCCGCAGCAGGCCGACGCGGTGCGGCGGCTCTACGAGCAGATGAAGGAGGACGCGACGTACTGGCTCGGCGTGCTCACCCTCGGCGAGACGTCCTCCCGCAGGATCGCCGCCGCCCCCGCCACGTCGCCCGCCCCCAGCAGGGCGTCGGCGAGGTTGAGCCGCGCCGCGTCGGCCCACCGGCTGTCGGGCGCGGCCTCGAGCGTCATCCGCCGAAGGTAGTCGATGGCCGCCGCATACTCGCCCTCGCCGAGGGTGAGCACGCCGAGCCAGTACGTCGCGTCCTCCTTCATCTGCTCGTAGAGCCGCCGCACCGCGTCGGCCTGCTGCGGCGGCACGGCCGCCACGGCTTCCGCGATGACCTGCCGGCT
>JBJTHX010000220.1:0-3866 GCA_046094745.1 Planctomycetia bacterium | reverse complement strand
TCCCGCGACGCTGACTCGCTCGGCAGGCCGTGATCCATCGTGGGATCGCCGTGCCACCGTGGCCCTGCTTCCGCTTTCCGTCCACCGTTTCCTCGTGGATGTTCTCCGCCCATGCATTCGTTCAACGACCTCGCTCTCTCCCCGTCCCTCCTGCGGGCCATCGCCGCCGAGGGCTACCAGACGCCGACGCCGATCCAGGCCCAGGCGATTCCCCACGTGCTCGCCGGTCGCGACCTGTTCGGCTGTGCCCAGACGGGCACCGGCAAGACCGCCGCGTTCGCGCTGCCGCTGCTCGAGCGGATGCTGGCCGCCCCACGGCAGCCGGCTCCCCGCCGTTGCCGCACGCTCGTGCTCGCCCCCACCCGCGAACTCGCCAGCCAGATCCACGAGAGTTTCCGGGCCTACGGCCGGCATGCGGGGATCGCGAGCGTGGTCGTCTACGGCGGCGTCAGCCAGCGGCCCCAGGCCAATGCCCTGATGCGCGGGGCCGACGTGCTCGTGGCCACGCCGGGCCGACTGCTCGACCTCGTCAACCAGCGACTCGTCGACATCCGCTCCGTGGAGTTTCTCGTGCTCGACGAGGCCGACCGGATGCTCGACATGGGCTTCATCCACGACGTGCAGCGGATCGTGGGCATGCTGCCGCGGGAGCGGCAGACGCTGTTCTTCTCGGCCACGCTGCCCGCCGAGGTGCGCCGGCTGGCCGAGACCATGCTCCGCGACCCGCTGGAGGTGAAGACCGCGCCGCAGGCCACGCCGGCCGAGACGGTGACGCAGTCGGTGTTCCACGTCGCCAAGAGCGGCAAGCGGGCGGCGCTCGTGTCGCTGTTGCGGGAGTCGCCGATGGACCGCGTGATCGTCTTCACCCGCACGAAGCACGGCGCCGACAAGCTGCAGCGGGACCTCGCCAAGGCGGGCATCCACGCGGCGGCGATCCACGGCAACAAGTCGCAGAACCAGCGGGAGCGGGCCCTGGCCGCCTTCAAGGCGCCGCGGCCCCCGGTGCGCATCGCCCCCGATATCGCGGCCCGGGGCATCGACGTCGACGACGGGTCGCACGTCGTCACCTTCGAGCTGCCCCACGAGCCGGAGACCTACGTCCACCGCATCGGCCGCACCGGCCGCGCCGGCCGCTCCGGCGAGGCCGTGAGCTTCTGCGATCCGGAGGAGCGGCTGCGGCTGCGGGCGATCGAGCGGCTGTTGCGGCAGCCGATCACCTCGCGGAACGCCCCGCCGGCCGGCGCGGAGTTGGAGGCGGTCGAGCCGCAGGCCGACAGGCCGCCGCGGCGTCGCGACGGCGGTCAGGGCGGCGGCGGTCAGGGCGGCCGTTCCAGCCGGGGTCGGCGGCGTCGGCCGCAGCCCGCTGCGGCGGGCAGTCGCGACGCGGGCGGGCCTTCGGTGGCGCCAGCCGCGCCGGCCGTGACCACCATCGCCGGCGGCCAGAGCCGTGGCCGGCGCCGGTATCGCCGCGGCCTGTAGGCGGCAGGTCGGCCCCCGGGCCGGACCAGGGTTGTCCATCGGTCGTGGTCTTCTTCGGGGCTGATCCCCGGGAGAGCCGTCATGGCCGATGACTGGTATTACGCGCAGGGCGGCGAGCGGCAGGGACCGGTGCCGCTCGGAAAGCTCGTGCACCGGGCACGCGGCGGCTGGATCGCGCCCGACACGCTCGTCTGGCGGCCGGGCATGGCCGGCTGGCTGCCGGCCGGCGACGTGCCCGAGTTGCAGGGCGGCTCGATCGGGCGATCGCTCAAGGCGGCGATCGACGGCATTGTGCCGTTGCCCGAGGCGGGGCCGCGCCAGCGGCCGCCGCGACGGCCCGCGGAGCCCGTGATCGACGTCGACTGGGGCGACCTGCGGCCGCGGCACACGCTCGCCGCGATGGGGGCGTTCATCGCGGCGCTCGGCATCGCGTTCACGGTGATCGGGGGCACGCGGCTCTCGCTCGCGTTCACGCTGGGCGGGCTCGCGTTGGTGACGGCGGGCATGCACGTCGAGGTGGGCCGGCTCCTGGCCCAGGCGGCGGCGAACGTCGCCCGGGCGTCGCGGGAGGCGGCCGAGCGCCGCCACGAGGCCCGGAAACTCGCGCTCGAGAACCGGCGGCTGGAACTGGAGGCGGAGCGGCTGGCCCGCGCGGAGGCGGCCGCCAGACCGGCGCCGGCGCCGCCGCCGGTGCCGCCGGCGGCGTTGGCCGAGGCCGTGCCGGCCGGCCGCACGATCGTGATCGCGCATCCGCCGGTGCGGCGGTGGAGCCCGGGGCTGGCCGCGGTCCTGAGTTTCTTCCTGCCGGGGTTGGGGCAGCTCTACAAGGGGCAGGTCTTCAACGGGATCGTGTGGTTTTTCCTGGTCGGCCTCGGCTACGCGGCGCTGGTGCTGCCGGGGCTCGTGCTCCGCTTCTGCTGCATCCTCGGCGCCGCCAGCGGCAACCCGTGGACCGAGGGCCGCACCGAGATCGTGAACCAGTGAGCGGTCGGCTGCACGAGCGGTATGATCATGCCGCCTTGCCACGTCCGCACGGAGCCGCGCCGCCTTGACCGCCATGTCCGACGATGCCCGGGCCGCCGCGCTGCGGGAGTTGGAAACCCGGCACGGCATTCCGCCCGACCGGTTCTGCGGAATGACGGCCGCGGAGATGAGCCGCGCGATCGTGGCCCACGACGCGGGGCCGCGGCAGCCCGGCGGGCCGGTAGGCTACGACCCGATCGCCTCGGCCGAGACGCGGCTCGGCTGGCTCCGCGACGAGTTCGGCCCCGATGCCGACGTGGAGACCATCCGGCTGCGGATGCAGTTTTTCGGTGGCCGGGTCGCCGCCGCGCTGAAGCTCGACTGGCTGGCGGACAACGCCGCGTTCGAGCGGGCCGTGGCCGAGGGCCTGGACGAGCACTATCCGGACCTCTCCGCCGAGGCCCGGGCCGTGATCGGCGGCGGCTACGCCTACAGCCACTGGAAGTGACCACCCCCGGAGATCGCCGCCATGCGGGTCGAGCGAGTGAAGTACGTGATCTGGGCCGCCGACATGGAGCGGGCCGTGCGGTTCTGGCGCGACACGTTCGGCGGCCGGCTGCTCAAGCAGAACTCCGTCATCGCCGAGGTGGAGATCGAGGGGGTCGTGATCGGCATCCACTCCGGCGGCGAGGGCAAGCGGACGTGGACGGGCCTCAGCCTGCAGGTAGCCGACGTGATCGCCGGCGGCCGCGAGGTGGTGGCCGCGGGGGGCGGTCTGACGCGCGAGCCCGAGCCGGAGAACGGCGAGCCGCCGCACCTGGCGATGTGCGTCGACACCGAGGGCAACGAGTTCATGCTCACCCGCCGGCGCGGGTGAGGCCGGCCAGCGGGCTCATTCGCCGATGATCTTCACGAGCACCCGCTTCGGGCGGCGGCCGTCGAACTCGCCGTAGAAGATCTGCTCCCAGGGCCCGAAGTCGAGTTTGCCGGCGGTGATCGCCACCACCACCTCGCGGCCCATCACCTGCCGCTTCAGGTGGGCGTCGGCGTTGTCCTCGCCGGTGCGGTTGTGGCGGTAGACCTGCGGGTCGGCGTCGAACGGGGCGAGCCGCTCGAGCCACGCCTTGTAGTCCTCGTGCAGCCCCGGCTCGTCGTCGTTGATGAACACGCTGGCCGTGATGTGCATCGCGTTGACGAGGCACAGGCCCTCCCGCACGCCCGACCGGGCCACGAGTTCCTCCACCCGCCCGGTGATGTTCAGGAACGCCATCCGGGCCGGCAGGTTGAAGGTCAGGTGCTCGGTGAGCGACTTCATGGGCGGTCGTGCGCCACCGGGAACCGAGCCGGGGGTCGGGGGAAGTCGAGGCCTGTCTTGGCCGAGTCGCGTAGGCCAAGACACGTATCCTCGCCTCCGACGCCGAGGC
>JBJTHX010000219.1:0-2794 GCA_046094745.1 Planctomycetia bacterium | reverse complement strand
CGGCGAGCTGCAGCACCGCTACGACACCGCGAAGCGCGACCTCGCCGAGGGGAACCTGCGGCTCGTGATCTCGATCGCGAAGCGCTACCGCAACCGCGGGCTGTCGTTCCTCGACCTCATCCAGGAGGGCAACTCCGGGCTCATGCGAGCGGTCGACAAGTTCGAGCACGCCCGCGGCTTCAAGTTCTCGACCTACGCGACCTGGTGGATCCGCCAGGCCATCACGCGGGCGATCGCCGACCAGAGCCGCACGATCCGCGTGCCGGTGCACATGGTCGACACGATGACGAAGCTGCGGAACGTCGCCCGGGCCTTCCTCCAGGAGCACGGCCGCGAGGCGACGGTTGAGGAACTGGCGGCCCAGGCCGGCATCTCGCTCGAGGAGGCCGAGTGCGTGTGGCGGATGTCCCGTCGCCCCGTGTCGCTCGACCAGCCGCTCGGCGACGGCGACGAGAGCGCCGTCGGCGAGTTCATCCGCGACCAGCGGGAGGTCGACCCGCTCAAGGGCGTGACCCAGTCGGCCCTCAAGGCGTCGGTCGCCCGGGCGCTGGCCGGCCTCACCTACCGGGCGCGGGAGATCCTCCGTCTGCGGTTCGGCCTGGCCGCCGGCTGCTCGTACACGCTGGAGGAGGTGGGCACGATCTTCGACGTCACCCGCGAGCGGGTCCGGCAGATCGAGGCCAAGGCCGTGGAGAAACTCCGCCAGCCGGGCCTGGACGTGGACCTCGGCAGTTTCGTCGAGGACGCGATCGTCGCCCGGTGGCGGGCCGTCGCGGTCGTGGAGCGGGCGCCGCGGACCGAGGCCGCGGACAGGGAGCCCGTCGGCGTCGGCGGCTGATCCAGCGTCAGCCGGTCTTCGCCTCGTCGAGGGCCTGCTGCAGCTTCGCCTTGGGCTGCACGCCCATGAACTGCTGCACCAGCCGTCCGCCGCTGAAGATCATGATCGTGGGGATGCTGGCGACGTTGTAGTTCATCGCCAGGCTGCTGTTGTCGTCGACGTTCACCTTGCCCACCTTGAACGAGCCGGCGTTCTCCGCGGCCAGTTCCTCGATCACCGGGCCGATCATCCGGCAGGGGCCGCACCAGGGCGCCCAGAAGTCGACGAGGACCGGCACGGAGGAATCGAGCACGTCGCTCTGGAAGTTGGCTTCGGTGAACTCGAGGGCATTTCCCATGATCTGCGGAGGCTCCTGTGTGATGCCGGCGGGGTCGGGGCTATCATGCCGCCAACTTCCGCGCCGGATGCGGGAGTATATCCGGTCGATCTGAATCGCGGGTGCCGAGGCCCCATGCCGTCGTCGTCGGGAGATTCCGCGGGCGAGTCCGGGGGCGGCGGGCCTGCCGCGCCGCGGTGTTGGCTGGTCGCGCGGCGGGCCGACGGGTCGGTTGCGGGCGGGATCGCGGCCCTGCCGGCGGCCGCGGCGGATGGCGGCGTGGCGATCCGCGTCGCGGCCGCGGGGTTCAACTACAAGGACGCGTTGGCCTGCGCCGGCCATCCCGGCGTGATGCGGATCGCGCCGCTGGTGCCCGGGATCGACTCGGCCGGCACGCTCCTCGAGGTGGCGGCCGGCCTGCCGGCGGGCGCGGCGGTGGTGGCCACCGCCTGCGGCCTCGGTGAGACGCGGCACGGCGGCTTCGGCGACATCGTGCGGGCCCCGCCGGAGGCGATCCTGCCGCGGCCCCCTGCCCTCTCGGCCCGCGACGCGATGGCGCTGGGCACGGCCGGGCTGACCGCCCTGCTCGCCTGCGACCGGCTCGCGGCCCTCGTCGATCCGCGGCACGCCCGGCCTGACGAAGCCTGGCTCGTGACCGGCGCCAGCGGCGGCGTGGGGATGCTGGCCGTCGCCTGCCTGGCCGCGGCTGGCCGGCGGGTCGTCGCCTGCTCCCGCAAGCCCGCGGCCCGCGGGCCGCTCTTCGCCCTTGGGGCGAGCGACGTGGCGCCGCCCGAGGCGGTGGTCGATGCAGGGCCCAAGTCGCTCACCGCCGGCCGCTGGGCGGGCGTCGTCGACACCGTGGGCGGCCCGCTCTTGGCCGGCGTGCTCAAGGGCGTGCGGGTCGGCGGCGCGGTGGCGGCACTGGGCATGGCGGGGGGCGTCGAGTTGCCCACGACGGTGCACCCCTTCATCCTCCGCGGCGTGACGCTCGCCGGCATCGACGGCGCCACCCAGGCCACGCCGGAGGACCGGCGGCGACTGTGGCCGCGGCTGGCGGAGTTCTGGCCGCGGGTGCGGGAGCATTTTCCCGTCACCGAACTCGGCTTCGACGAGGTGGGCGACTGGGCCGGGCGGATGCTCCGTGGCGAGACGGTCGGCCGAGCGGTCGTCGTGCCATGAGCGCAGGGCACGCGGTCAACCTGGGCAACGCGTGGGAGGTGGAGCCGGGCGACGCCGGTCACGCGCCCGAATGGGTGCGGCGGTTCGGCCAGCCCACGGGCCTGGAGCCCGGCGACAGCCTGTGGCTCGTGATCGACGAGCCGGCGGCCTGCACGCTCGTGCTCAACGGCACGCGGCTGCCCGAGAGCGGCCCCGGCGCCGCGTACCGCGTCGAGATCACGCCGCTGGTGCGCGACCGCAACCTGCTCGTGCTCGTGCCGCACGGCCGAGTGGCCGTCGGCGGCCCTGTCGCGAGCCGAGTGCCGCTGCCGCCACCGCTCGGCCGCGTGCGGCTCGAGATCGTGCCGGCCGGCCCGGCGCGGCCAGCCGGGTAGGCGGCGGCCGCCGCTACGCGGCTCGGGATGGCGTGCGGGCTCGGCACCCGCGATTCAGATCGACCGGATATACTCCCGCATCCGGCG
>JBJTHX010000218.1:0-5214 GCA_046094745.1 Planctomycetia bacterium | reverse complement strand
GGGCACCGGCTGGTCGCGGGAGCCGTTCTTCGCCTTCGTGGCCACGGGCCTGATCATCAACTCGATCGTGCAGGCGCTCTTCATGCCGAGCGCCGAGGAGCTCACGGAGATGGTCCGCACGGGCGGGCTCGATGGCGTGCTCGTGCAGCCGCTCGACGCCCAGTTCCTGTTGTCGCTGCACCGCGTGGACTTCTCCGCCTTCGCCAACGGCCTGGTCGGACTCGGGCTGCTCGGCTGGGCGCTGGCGCGGATGGACTACACGCCTCCGCCGGCGGCCTGGGCGATCTACCCGCTGCTGCTGCTCTGCGGCGTGGCCATCCTCTACAGTCTCGTGATCATGCTCGCGGCCGCCACGATCCTCATGGGCCGCAACCAGAGCCTCTACGACTTCTGGTTCTATCTCACGAACTTCTCCCGCTATCCCGCCGAGATCTACGCCGGGCCGTGGGGCGGGCCGCTGCGGGCGGTGTGCACGTTCGTGATCCCGATCCTCCTCGTGGTGAACGTGCCGGCGGGCGTGCTCGCCCGGCCGCTGACGGGCCTGGCCTGGTGGCCGGTGGCCGGCGCGGCCTTCGCGGCGGTCGCCGCGTTTGCAGTCTCCCGCATCGTGTTCCAGCGGGCGCTGGCTCGGTATCGCAGCGCCTCGAGTTGAAGACCATGCCCCCGACACGCCCGCTCGCGTTCCACGAGGACGCCACCGCCACGCTCATCGGCCTCGTGATCGTCGCCACGGCCCTCGCCGTGACCTGGGCGGCCCGACCCGGCGAACATCCGGGCAGCCGTGCCGCCCACCCGAAGGGCTGGCCCACGCCACTGGCCGCGACGATCGACCGGCCGCAGGCCTGGGCCGATTCCCCGCTGGAGGCGGTGCGTGACAAGAAGGGCCGCAGCGTCGCGACGGCGGTGCTGCTGGGCATGGGCTGGGTCGTGGCGGTGGCGGCCGCCGGCACGGCGCTCGGCGGCCGGTCGGTGCTCCGCGAACTCCCGGGGCAACTCGTCGTCGCCGACCTCGCCTGTGCGGCATGGGTGCTCTCGGCCCAGAAGGTGATCCAGTACTACAACCTGGAGTATCCGCTCTGGGCCCTCGGCATCGGCCTGGTCATCGGCAACGCCATCGGCGTTCCGTCCTGGCTCGCACGGTCGCTGGCCGGCGAGTTCCTCATCAAGACGGGGCTCGTGATCTTCGGCGCCGAGGTGCTCTTCAGCCGGCTGCTGGAACTCGGCCTGCCCGGCGTGATGACGTCGTGGATCGTGACGCCGATCGTGCTCGTGGCCACATACTGGGCCGGGGTGCACCTGCTGAAGATTCCCTCGCGGTCGCTGTGCATGGTGGTCTCGGCCGACATGTCGGTGTGCGGCGTGTCGGCGGCGATCGCCACCGGCGCCGCCTGCAAGGCGAAGAAGGAGGAACTCTCGCTGGCCATCGGCCTCTCCCTCCTGTTCACGGTGCTGATGATGGTGGCGATGCCGCCGCTGATCCGCTGGCTCGGGCTCGATCCGATCGTCGGCGGCGCCTGGCTCGGCGGCACGATCGACGCCACGGGGGCGGTCGTGGCTGCGGGCGAGGCGCTCGGCAGGGAGGCGGGCGAGGTGGCCGCCACGGTGAAGATGATCCAGAACTCGATGATCGGCGTCATCGCCTTCGCCGTCGCCGTCTACTGGGCCGGCTGGGTGGAGCGGGACGCCGCCGGCCCGCGGACGTCGCTCGTCGCCGAGGCGTGGCGGCGGTTTCCGCGGTTCATTCTCGGCTTCCTCGCGGCTTCGATCGCCTGCTCGTGGCTGTTCTCGTTGTCACCGGAGGCGGCGCTCCTGGTCGACGGCACGCTCACCGGCTTCACGTCGCGGCTGCGCGGCTGGCTCTTTTGCGCGGGCTTCGTCTGCATGGGCCTGCAGACGAACTTTCGTGAACTGGCTCCGGTGCTCGCCAGCGGCCGGCCACTGGTGCTCTACGTCGGCGGCCAACTGCTCAACCTCGTCCTCACGCTCGCCATGGCGAGCCTCACGTTCGGCTGGCTGTTTCGCAAGGCGGTGGAGCCATGACGCAGGGCGGGGTGGTGACCCACCGCTCGATCCTCGCCGGCGCGATGCTCGGCGTCGTGTGGGGCATGGTGTTGCCGGCGGTGCTGCGGTGCGGGCCGGTGGCCCGGCACGTGGCCCGCATGGAAGCCGCCGGCGTCAACCCCGCAGCGATGTACTACACCGAGTTGGAACGGCTCCCCGTGCGGCCGGCATGGATCGACCGGCGAATCGTTCGCTGGCCGTAGCCGCCGCCTCCGAGCCAGCATAGACTCCATGCGTTTCGCGTCCCGTCCGGTGTCGCCGATGCCGCTCCGCCTCGCCTTCAGCTCCAACGCCTACCTCGACGTGCCCGTCGAGGAGGCAATCGCCCGGATCGCGGGCTGCGGCTATCAGGGCATCGAACTGCTCGCCGACGTGCCGCACGCCTGGCCGGCGGGCCTGCTTGCGGTCCAGAAGCGGTCGATCCGCGACGCGGTCGCGCGGGCCGGCCTCGCGATCTCGAACATCAACGCGTTCATGATGAACGCCGTCGCCGATCCCCGGCAGCCCTACTGGCACCCGGGGTGGACCGACCCCGACCCGCATTACCGGGCCATCCGCCGCGAGCACACGAAGCGGGCCCTGCGGCTGGCGGCCGAACTCGGGGCGACCTCGATCTCGACCGAGCCCGGCGGCGAGCTCCAGCCGGGCCAGACGCGGGAGCAGGCCACCGCCATCTTCTACGACGAGATCATGCCGGCGCTCGACGTGGCCGCGGAGGTGGGCGTGACGCTGCTCATCGAGCCCGAGCCGGGGCTCCTGATCGAACGGTTCGGCCAATACCTCGAGTTTGCGGAGCGGGTGAACCACCCGGCCCTCGGCCTCAACTTCGACATCGGCCACGCCTACTGCGTCGGCGAGGACCCGGCGGAGTGGGTGCCGCGGCTGCGGGCCCACACGCGGCACTACCATTTCGAAGACATCGCGGCGACCCGCGTGCACCATCACCTCGTGCCGGGCGAGGGGGCGATCGACTTCACGGGCACGTTCCGGGCGATCGCCGCCCACACGCCCGACCTGTGGGTGACGGTGGAGCTGTATCCGTATCGCGATCACCCCGACGAGGTCGCCCGGGCCGCGCGGGCCCACCTGCTCGGCTGTGCCGCGGCGGCCGGCGTGGAGATCGCCTGACGATGCTCGACTGGCTGCGGCTCGTGCGGCTCCCGAACCTGGCGACGGCCGCGGCCGACGTGCTGGCGGGCTTCCTCGTCTGCTCGCAGGCATCGGCGCCGCTCACGTGGCCGCCGGCCGCCTGCTGGCTGGCGATCCTGGCGTCGGCGGGCTTCTATGCCGCGGGCATGATCCTCAACGATGTCTACGACCTGCCGCTCGACCGGGCCGAGCGCCCCGAGCGGCCGCTGCCCAGTGGCGCCATCGCGCCGCGGGCGGCCGCCGCGGCTGGCGCGGCGCTGCTCACGCTCGGTGCGGCTGCCGCCTGCGGCACGGCCTTCGTTGCCGGCACGCCATGGCCCGCCCTCGTCGGCGCCGCGCTCACCGCCGCCGTCTGGCTCTACGACCGCCACGCCAAGCGAACCGCGGCCGGGCCGGTGGTGATGGGCGCCTGCCGCGGGCTCAACTGGCTGCTCGGCATGACGGCCGCGGGCGGCCCGACGCTGGGTCACGAGTGGCTGATTCCGGCGGGCATGGCCCTCTACGTGGCGGGCATCACGCTCTACGCCCGCGACGAGGCCGGCCGGCCGCGGATCGCCGCGCTCGGCGGCGGCACGCTCCTGATGCTCGTCGGGCTGGTCGTGGCCGCGGGCCATGTCTGGACCCGCACGGTCGACGGGCCGCTGGCCGCCGGCTGTCGGATCGGCGCCCGCGACTGGCTTCTGCTGTGGGGCATTCTCTCTGCCTCGGTGCTTTTCCGGTCCGTCGGCGGCATCGTCGTGCCCGTGCCCGCCCGGGTCCGGCAGGCGGTCGGCAATGCGATCCTGTCGATCATCACGCTCGACGCCGCGCTCGTGCTGGCGACCTGCGGCGAGCAGTGGGCGTTGGTGATACTCGCGCTCGTGGCCATTTTTCTTGCGGGCCGGCAGATCGTGCCGCCGACCTGACGCATGGAGGGCCGCGGCATGCGGATGGGCTTCAGCACCAACTCGGTCGGCGACGTCGACCCGCTCGCGGCCATCCCGCCGCTCGCCGCGCTCGGCTGCCGGTCGCTCGCCGTCACGCTCGACCGGCACACGCTCGACCCGTTCGCCGCCGACCTGCCCGCCCGGATCGCCGCCTGGCGGGCCGCACTCGATGCGGCCGGGATGGCCCGCGTCGTGGAGACGGGAGCCCGCCACCTGCTGGATCAGAGGATCAAGCACGAGCCCACGCTCGTCTCGGCCGCGGCGGCGGACCGGGCGCGGCGGACCGAGTTCCTCCTCCGGGCCGTGGACGTGGCCCACGATCTCGGCGCCGGGTGCGTCTCGCTCTGGTCGGGTGTCGTCCACGACGCCGCTGACGAGGCAGCCTGCTGGGAGCGTCTCACGGCCGGCCTCGCCCCCGTGGTCGCGCATGCCGCCGACCGCGGCGTCGTCCTCGGCTTCGAGCCCGAGCCCGGCATGTTCGTCGACTCGCTCGCCCGGGCCGACGAGTTGTTCGACCGCCTGGCGCGGCCCGCCGGGCTGCGGCTCACCGTCGACCTCGGCCACCTCGAGTGCATGGGCGAGCGGCCCGCCGACCTGCGGCGCTGGGCCGGTCGCGTGGTGAACGTGCACGTCGACGACATGCTGGCCTGCCGGCACGAGCACCTGCCGCTCGGCACGGGCGACGTCGATTTCCCCGCGCTCACGGCGGTGCTCGCGGCCGGCGGCTACACCGGTGGCCTGCACGTCGAACTGCCGCGGCAGGCCCACCGCTGGCACGCGACCGCCCGCGAGTCGTTCGCCTTTCTCGCCCCGCTCCTCCGGAACCAGGCAGCATGACCGCCCGTTCGCCGCATGTGCTCGTTCTGTCCGTCCCTGGCCTGCGGGCCGGAGGTCCGGCCGCTGCGCCGTGAGCCGCTCCCACAGCCGCGGCACGCGATGCACGCCGTCGGGGCTGATCCACATTTCCAGGTGCTGCGTCGTGCGGTCGAAGAGGCCGTTGGCGACGATGCCGTGGGCAGCGGGCGACGCGCCCGTGGTGAGCGTGGCCTGCACCGGGCAGGTGACCGCCGGGAAGCCG
>JBJTHX010000217.1:0-6962 GCA_046094745.1 Planctomycetia bacterium | reverse complement strand
GACGACGATGTCGGCGCCCCATTCGCCCGGCGGCGTCAGGAGCGTCAGCGCGAGCAGATCGGTGGCCACGCACAGCGCCGCCCCGCGCGCGTGGACGCGCTCAGCCAGGCCGCGGAAGTCGTCGATCGTGCCGTCGGTGGCGGGATACTGCACGAGCACGCCGAAGCAGTCGGTGCGGTCGATCAGTTCGGCGACGTCGCCGACCACCACCTCGATACCCAGCGGCTTGGCCCGGGTGGCCAGCACCTCGAGCGACTGCGGATGGCAGCGGCGGTCGGCGAGGAACACGTCGCTCTTCGAGCCGGCGGTCCGCCGGGCAAGCGTCATCGCCTCGGCCGCGGCGGTCGCCTCGTCGAGCAGCGAGGCGTTGGCGATCGGCATCGCCGTGAGGTCGCAGACCATCGTCTGGAAGTTGACGAGCGCCTCCATCCGGCCCTGGGCGATCTCGGCCTGGTAGGGCGTGTAGGCCGTGTACCAGGCGGGATTCTCCAGGATGTTCCGCAGGATCACGCCCGGCGTGTGCGTGCCGTGATAGCCCTGGCCGATGAAGCTCGTGAGCAGCCGGTTGCGGCCCGCGATGCTCCGCAGCTCGGCCAAGGCCGCCGCCTCGGTCGCCGCCGCGGGCAGATCCATCCGGTCGCGGCGGGCGATCACCGCGGGGACGATCTCCGCGACGAGCGCGGCCCGCGAGGCCGCGCCGACGGCGTCGAGCATGTGCCGCTCGTCGGCCGGCGAGAGGCCGACGTGGCGGGCCTCGAACTCACCCGGGTTCTCGAGGGCCGCGAGCGGTGGAACGGCGGGGCGGTCGGCGGGCGGTGCGGGCGCGGCTCGATCGGCCGTGAGCAGGTCGGACATGGCAGGGCTCCCGGTGGTGCGGCACCGCGCGAGCCGGTGCCCGGAACCCTGTTGTCCTGGAACCTGAGCGATTCACCGCGGCCGGCGGCCGCGGCTTGCCCCTTCGGTGGACGCGGAGCCTCGCGGCCCGCGACGCTCTCCAACAGTGATTTGGTGTCAGTCCTTTTGCCTGAGCGTTCAGCCTTCGGCGGTCTTACGACTCTCTCCTGACCCTTGAATCGTAGCCCGCGGCCCCGAAACCGACAACCGTGCTCACGGGCACGCGGCGGTCGCGGACCGGATGCCGGCCGCGGCGGCGGCAGCCAGGTGGTCGATCTCTTCGAGCGTGACGCACAAGGGCGGCATGAGCACGACCACGTCGCCGAGTTGCCGCAGCAGGGCGCCGTGCCCGCGAGCGGCCAGGCAGGCCCGCGTGCCCCGCTTCTCTTCCCACGGGTAGGCCCTGCCGGCGGCCTTGTCGGCCACGAGTTCGAGCCCCACGACGAGGCCGCACTGTCGCACGGCGCCCACGTGCTCCAGCCGGCCGAGCCGCGCGGCATGCTCCCGCAGTCGCGCGATCTTCGGCGGCAGCCCCGCGAGCACGCCCTCATCGCGAAACACGTCGAGCGACGCGAGGCCCACGGCGGCCGCCAACGGATTGCCGCCGTAGGTGTGGCCGTGGAAGAACGTGCGGCGATCACCGTGCGGCCCGAGGAACGCGTCCCAGACCCGCGCGGTCGTGAGCGTGGCCGCCATCGGCAGATAGCCGGCCGTCAGCCCCTTCGCGAGACAGAGGAAGTCGGGCGCGACGTCCTCCTGCTCGCACGCGAACAGCGTGCCCGTGCGGCCGAAGCCGGTGGCGACCTCGTCGAGGATGAGGAGCACGCCGTGCCGTGCCGTGATCTCGCGGACGCCGCGGAGGAACCCTGGCGGATGCACGTAGATGCCCGCGGCCATCTGCACGAGCGGCTCCATCACGAGGGCCGCGACCGTGCCGCGGTGCTCGTCGAGGAGCCGGTCGAGCGCTGCGAGCGATTCGTCGAGCGTGGGGGCCGGCCGGCCGGTCGCCGGGCACGGCCCGCCGGGCGACGGCAGGCGGAGTGCTGCGAACGTCAGCGGGGCGAAGAGCGATGTGAATCGGTCGACGCCCCCCACGCCGATCGCGCCGAGCGTGTCGCCGTGGTAGGCCTCGCCGATGGCGACGAACCGCGTGCGGCCGGGCTCCGGCCGCGCCGCCTGCCGCCCGGACTGGAAGGCCATGTTGAGGGCCGCCTCGATGGCACTCGAGCCGTCGCCCGAGAAAAACACCTTCTCGAGCCCCGGCGGCGCCACGTCGACGAGCCGGCGGGCGAACTCGACCGAGGTCGGGTTCGAGAGGCCGAGGTTCGTCGTGTGGGCCACCTTCGCCGCCTGGGCGGCGAGGGCCGCGTCGAGCCGCGGGTGGCGGTGGCCGTGGACGTTGCACCACATGCTCGCCGCGCCGTCGAGGTAGCGGTTGCCGGCGGCGTCGACGAGCCAGGCCCCCTGCCCCGACTCGATGAGCAGCGGTTCGTACTCCTGCATCTGGGTGAACGCGTGCCACACGTGGCGGCGGTCCCAGGCGGCGAGCTGGTCGGCGGCAGGCGCGGCGGCGCCGGTCCGCCCGGGGCGGTCCGCGGACGGGGCTCGGCTGCCGGGGGCGGAAGACTGCATGCCGGCAGTGTAGCCGCCGGCGCCGGATCACTCCCGGGCGGCCAGGACCTCGTCGAGCTGCGGCTCGACGCCGAGCGCCGCCGCCCAGCGGCGCAGGTAGGGCTCGTCGAGTTCGGACCGCGCCAGCAGGAGGTCGTCGATGTCGGCCCGATCCCGCCTGCGATTCGCGATCAGCTTGAGGAGGATCAGGTCCTCGATGCTGACGAACCACGCCACCCGGCCGCCGACGGCGTGCTGCACCCGGCGACGCATCAGCTCCTGCTGGTATGCGGATTCCGCGAGGAAGATGTCGATGTCGATGCCATGATCAGCCACGAAGAGACGGAACTTTACCAGGGGCATGTCGGCGACACTGTCCACCCATCCGCCCCGGTACTGTTCAGGCACGGTGAAGCCGTCGTCCTCGGCGGCCGCATACAGCTCGGGCAGGCGATCCCGCGGCAGGATCACGGTGAAGTCGACGTCATATGTCGGCCGCGGCAGGGCGTACACGCGGACGGCCCAGCCGCCCATGATCGCGTACGGGATTGCCAGACGGTCGAAGAGCCGCCCGAACGCATGCAGCGTGCCGACCAGGTCGTTCACGGTCGCGCCTTCGTCCGGGCCATGGCCACCCGCATGTTGCGGTTCCGCTCGTTGTTCTCCCGGGAGAGCATGTCGAAGCGGCGGGCCGCAGCAGCAGCGCCGCCTTCCAGGAGCGCGGGCAGGTTCTCCTCGGTCATCCGCAGCGCGAGCGCGAGCCGCTCTCCGGGCGTCATCCGGCGGTAGGCGTCGAGGGTTTCCTTGCTCAGCATGCCCGAATTGTAATCCGCAGCCCGGCGGCCCGTCGCCGCCGGGGCGTCATTCGGCGAGGACGACGGGGGTGCCGCGACGGGCGCCGAGCCGCACGTCGGCCCGGCCCTCGACGACCGCCGCCTCGACGAAGCCCTGGGAGCCGACGAGGGCCACCGGCGTGCCCGGCGCGGCGTCGCCGTAGGTACGGACGAGCGTCGTCACGTCGTGTCCGCCCACCCGCAGGCCGCCGGCGGCAACCACCCGCGGCCAGAGCGTCGCCGGGAGATTCGTGACCAGGTTGCCGAAGGCGTCCACGTGGAGCACCTCGCCCACGCAGCCCGCGGCCGTCTCCTCGGGCGCGGGCCACGGCAGTCGCACGAGGTCGGCGAGCAGCGGTCCGAGCGTCTCCGGCGCCGCGCCATCGAGCAGCCGCACGGCCGCCGGTGCGAGCAGGTCGCGGCCGTGGAACGTGGCGGCCGCGTCGGCGGCGACCACGATCTCGCGGGCGGCGGCGAGCGGCCCGCGCCGCAGGGCCCACGAGAGCAGGCCGTTGTCGGGCGCGAGAAACCGCTGGCCGCCGATCTCCGCCCACACGAGCCGCCGCGCGGTGCCGACGCCGGGGTCGACGACGACGAGGTGCAGCGTGCCGGCGGGAAACGCCGGGCAGGCCTGGCCGACGAGCCAGGCGGCGGCCCGCACGTCGTGGGCCGGCAGGTCGTGGGCGATGTCGATGAGCGTGAAGGGATCGCGGGCGTGCAGCAGCCGGCCCTTCATCTCCGCGACGTAGCCGGAGCCCGTGCCGAAGTCGGTGGTGAGCGTGACGATCCGTGACATCCGGAGGAGCATACCGCGGCCGTGTCTCCAGCGTCCGGGACGGGTGGACTGTCAATAGGTGCTCGCTGGCCGCTACAGCGAGGACAGGTCGTCGAGGCCGATCGTCTCCACCGCCGGGCCCGAGGGCTCGCGGAGGGCCTGCCGCGTGGGCGTGCGGCAGACGACGGCCACGGTCGCCACGGTCTCGGCGCCGATCGCCTCGCGGATCCGTAGCAGGCGGCGCAGGTCGGCCGTCGCCGGGAACTCGGTCCAGGCCGCATCCAGGACGACGAGGCCGCGCGGCGTGGGGAGGACGAAGTCGGCCTCCTTCGTGCGGTCGCGCCAGAACACGGGTGCGACGGGCGGGGTCGCCGCCGCGGCCAGCCGGCGGATCTCGCCGTGCACGCAGGTTTCCCACAGGGCCGGTGCGTGCGGCGAGGCGGCGAGTTCGGCGGCGGAGTTGATGCCGAGCAGGTGGCTGCACAGGCCGGTGTCGAGGAAGTAGAGCTTCGGTGACTTCACCAGCGGCTTCGCCTGCGGCGGCTTCCAGGGGTCGAGCAGCGCGACGATGCCCGCCTCGACGAGCGTGTCGAGCCAGATCGCCGCGGTCGAGCCGGCGATGCCGATCTCGCGGGCCAGTTCGGCCTTGTTGAGCAGCCGTCCCGATCGGAGGGCGGCGGCCCGGAGAAACCGCTCGAAGTCGTGCACGCTGTCGACCCGCAACTGCACGGGCAGGCCGCGGGCGAGATGGTCGGCCACGAGGCCGCGCATGAAGGCGGGCACGTCGGCGTGCGGATCGGCATGCAGCGCGGGGAAGCCGCCGCGGAAGAGCCGCTCGGCCAGCGGCATCTCGGGATGCAGCGCCGCGATCTCGGCCTGGGACAGGCCGTCGAGCCGGATCACGGCGGCCCGGCCGGCGAAGGCCTCGTCGGCCGCCGCCTCCAGGAGCAGCGGCCGCGACCCGACGAGCACGTAGCCCGCGGGCGGAACGGGCTGCCGCTCAAGCAACGCGGCGACGTGGTGGACCAGCCGCGGGGCCAGATGCACGTCGTCGATCACGACCGGCGGCGGATGGGCGGTCAGGAAGGCTGCGGGGTCGAGTTGGGCCTGGGCCGCGTCGCTGGGCAGGGCGAGTGTGATACGCCGATGAAGGGCGAACCGCGTGGTGGCGAGGTGGGTTTTGCCTGTTGCTCCTGGCCCTGTGATGACGAGTGCGGGTGGCGGCTGAGTTGACGTCTGGTTGTGGTAATCAACATTGCGTTCGATACAAACGACGTTATTCATCGGTGTCATCGAATGATTTGCAAGACGACCGGGCGGTAGTTTAGGAAACCAGCGGATTTCGGGCTACATGCCCTTGATCAGGTCGAGGCAGATCTGCCGGACCTTCCCCGGGTTGACGTTGGGGTTCTTCTTCTTGGCCTGGCCGATCAGGCCGGCCGCCGCCTGCTCCTTGCCCCCCTGCACGTCGGCGACGATCTTCGGATTCGCCGCCAGCAGTTCGCGGCACAGGGCCACGAGATCATCGTCGCTCACCGCGGCGATCCCCAGCGCGGCCACGACGTCGGCCACCGGACGTCCGGAGGCGAGGGCCTCGGCGAAGATCTCGCGGCCCCGGCTGGTGTCGAACTCGCCGCCCCGCACGCGGCCGATGATGTCGGCCACGGCCGCCGGCCGCAGTGGGAACTCGGCAATCGTCCCCCCGCGCTCGTTGAGCGTGCGAAGCACGTCCTGCTGCATCCAGTTGCTCGCGGCCTTGCCGTCGCCCGCGAGCGTGGCGAGTTCTTCGAAGTAGGCCACCAGGTCGCGGCCGTGGTTGACGAGCACGTCGGCGTCGTAGGCGGAGATGCCCCACGTCGCTTCGAGGGCCTTGCGGAGCACCGTCGGCGGGTCGCCCATCGCCGCGCGGGCCGCGGCCACGTCGGCCTCCGAGACGGTGACGGGCACGAGGTCGGGCTCGGGGAAGTAGCGATAGTCGCTCGACTCCTCCTTGTGCCGCTGGGCCCGCGTGACGCCCGCCGGGTCGTCCCAGCCGCGGGTCTGCTTCGGCGCGGTGCCGAGTTCGGCTCCCGTGGCCTGCCACTCGTCCCATTGGCGGGCCGCCTCGTAGGTCAGGGCCCGCTCCACCGAGCGGAACGAATTCATGTTCTTGATCTCGACGATCGGCGTCTTGGCGACCCGGCCGTCGGGCTGCGGGACGTGGAGGTTGACGTTGGCGTCGACCCGGAGGCTTCCCTCCTGCATGTTGCAGTCGCTGACGCCGAGATAGACGAGCAGGAGCTTCAGTTCGTTGAGCCAGGCCCGGGCCTCCTGCGGGCTCCGCAGGTCGGGCTGCGTCACGATCTCGCACAGCGGCGTGCCGGCCCGGTTCAGGTCGATGCGGCTGTCGGCCGTGCCCGCCGCCTCGTCGTGCATGCTCTTGCCCGCGTCCTCCTCGAGGTGGACGCGGATGATCCCCACCTTTCGGGAGAAGCCGCCCTTGGGGTCCACGACCTCGAGCGCCCCGTCGCTGGAGAACGGCAGGTCGTATTGGCTGATCTGGTAGCCCTTGGGCAGGTCGGGATAGAAGTAGTTCTTGCGGTCCCATTTCGTGAACGGGGCGATCCTGCACCCCAACGCCAGCGCCGCCCGCACCGCGAGGTCGAAGGCCTGCCGGTTCATCACCGGCAGCGAGCCGGGCAGGCCGAGGCAGGTGGGGCAGACCTGCGTGTTCGGCGGGCCGCCGAACTTCGTCGAGCAGCCGCAGAAAAGCTTGGTCCGCGTCAGCAGTTGGACGTGCACCTCCAGGCCGATGACGGTCGTGTAGGGCGCGGCGGCGGTGGCGGCGGTCATGGCGGTCAGTCAGGCGA
>JBJTHX010000216.1:0-3426 GCA_046094745.1 Planctomycetia bacterium | reverse complement strand
TCACCGACCTGCTGGGCCGCCGCCGCGTGCTCACGTTCAGCATCCTGCTCTACGCCTTCGCCGCCCTGGCGGCCGGCTTCGCCACCTCGCTCCCGCAACTGCTCTTGTTTCGCTGTCTGGTGTTCGTCGGCGTGTGTGTCGAGTTCGTGGCCGCCGTCGCCTGGCTGGCGGAGTTGTTCCCCGATCCCGGTCGCCGGGAGCGGGTGCTCGGCTGGACGCAGGCTTTCTCGTCGCTCGGCGGGCTGCTCGTCGGATCGGCCAACATCCTCGCCGCCCGGTTCGCCGAGACGCTGCCGGCCATCCAGGGAGGGCACGAGGCCTGGCGGTACACGCTCATCTCCGGCGTCATTCCCGCCCTGCCGCTGATCCTCATCCGGCCGTTCCTCCCGGAGAGCCCGGTGTGGGCGGAGAAGAAGGTCGCCGGCACCCTGCGGCGGCCGAGCCTCCGCGAACTCTTCAGCCCGGCCCTCGTGCGGACGACGGTCGTGACCACGCTCGTGTTCGCCGCCAGCTACGGGATCGCGTTCGGTGCGATCCAGCAGCTGCCGCAGATTCTCGGTGCCCAACTGCTGCCGGCCGACAAGGGGGGGGCGAAGGGGCACGCCGCGGTGATCGCGGCCGCGAAGGAGGCACAGGCCGCCGCGCAGGCCAACCAGCAGCTGCCGCCGGCCCGGCTGAAGGCGATCGCCGGCAACGCCTCCGACGAGGCCGTGGCCCAGGTGACGATCTTCCAGGAGATCGGCGGCCTCGTGGGCCGCGTCCTGCTGGCGTTCGCCGCCGTGCGGATCACCAGCCGCCGCACGCTCCTGCGGCTCTTCCAGTGGCCGGCGCTCGTGGTCGTGCCGGCCCTCTTCTGGTGGATCTCGACGCAACTGGGCAACGCCGGGTCGCTGCCCTTCATCAAGGCGGGCATCTTCGTGGCGGGCCTACTGACGGTCGCGCAGTTCTCGTTCTGGGGCAACTACATCCCGCTCGTCTTCCCCACGCATCTGCGGGGCACGGGGGAGAGCTTCACCGCCAACATCGGCGGCCGCGTGCTGGGAACGGCCGCGGCCTGGCTGACGCTGACCTTCGCCGCCGCCACGCCCCCCGACCCGGTGCGGATCGCGGTGGTGGGGGCCGTGGTGGCCGCCGGCTATGCGCTCGTGGGCGCGATCCTCACCCGCTGGCTTCCGGAGCCGGCCGCGACGGTCGAGCACTGACCCGCGGCCCGGCCGGTCACTGGGGGATCGTCCGCGGCGCCTTCGGGGCGTCGTCCGGCAGCGTGGGCACGGTCCAGATGACGTACAGGCCGATGGCGACGGCCGCCATGAAGATATAGCGGAGCCACCAGGCCAGGCTGTTGAGCAGCAGGCTCAGGCCCACCACGGCGAGCACCATCGCCACGGCGCGGTACTTGAGCGTGCGGCGGATGCCGTGGTAGTGCTGCCAGTCGTCGAGCGTGGGGCCGAAGGTCTTGGAGCGGTGCAGCCAGGCGTGGATCCGGGGCGAGCCGCGGTAGAAGCACCAGCTCGCCAGCAGCACGAACGGCGTGCAGGGCAGGATCGGCAGCACCGCGCCGACGACGGCCAGGCCGAGGCAGGCCCAGCCCCCCGTGACGTACAGGAAACTCTTCAGCGGATCGGTGACGGGGCGGATGTCCATCGGCGCGGCTTTCGAGCCGGAGTCGGGCGCGTCGTGGGGATTCTACCAGCGCCGGTTTTGCCGTATGCTCTCCGCGACCGCGGCCCGTGCCGCCCCCGCCCCGTCCCGTTCCCGGAGACCCCCATGCCGCTCGTCCCGATGCGCATCCTGCTCGACCACGCCGCCGAGCACGGCTACGGCCTGGCCGCCTTCAACGTCAACAACATGGAGCAGATCCAGGCGATCATGGAGGCGGCGAAGGAGACCGACTCGCCGGTCATCATCCAGGCCTCGCGGGGCGCCCGCAGCTACTCGCAGGACAACTACCTGCGGCACCTAATGCTCGCCGCCGCCGAGCTCTACCCCTCCATCCCGGTCGCGATGCACCAGGATCACGGCAATTCGCCCGCCACCTGCCAGAGCGCGATCGACCACGGGTTCACGAGCGTGATGATGGACGGTTCGCTGGCCGAGGACGGCAAGACGCCGGCCGACTTCGCCTACAACGTGAAGGTCACGAAGGAGGTGGTCCAGTCGGCCCACCGGCAGGGCGTCTCGGTGGAGGGCGAGCTCGGCTGCCTGGGGTCGCTCGAGAGCGGCCACGGGGAGGCGGAGGACGGCCACGGCGCGGAAGGCCAGCTCTCGCACGACCAGCTCCTCACCGACCCGGACGAGGCCAAGCGGTTCGTCGCGGCGACCGGCGTCGACGCGCTCGCGGTGGCGATCGGCACGAGCCACGGGGCCTACAAGTTCACCCGCAAGCCCGACGGCGACGTGCTGGCGATGAAGCGGATCGAGGAGATCCACCGCCAGCTCCCCGACTGCCATCTCGTGATGCACGGCTCGTCGAGCGTGCCGCAGGACCTGCAGGACGTCATCAACCGCTTCGGCGGCAAGATGCCACAGACCTGGGGCGTGCCGGTCGCGGAGATCCAGCGGGGCATCAAGCACGGCGTGCGGAAGATCAACGTCGACACCGACTGCCGGATGGCGATCACCGGCGCCATCCGCAAGGTGCTCGCGGAGCATCCCGACAAGTTCGACCCGCGGGACTACCTCAAGCCGGCCCGCGAGGCGATGAAGAAGGTGTGCGCCGAACGGATGGTGCAGTTCGGCCAGGCCGGCAACGCCGGCAAGGTGAAGTGCGTCACGCTCGCCGAGATGGCGCGCCGCTACGCCGGGGCCTGAGCCGCGCGGCCGTCAGGCGCCGAGCAGTTCGCGGCCCAGGTCGATGGCGGCCTGCGTCACTCGTTCGAGGCTGCCGCGGTCGAACGGGGTCTGCCAGACCTGGTAGATGTCGACGTCGTACAGGGCCCGCGGGGGCAGGTAGCCGATCGACCCGTTGACGAGGTTGAGCCACACGACCGTGTGGCCGTGCAGCGCCGCCCGCACCTCCTGCTGGATGGCCATGTAGGCCTCGGCCATCGTGCCGAGCACGACGGTCTCGCCCAGCCGCCAGCCCCACAGTTCGAGCGGGAACGAAGCGGCGTCTCCCAGGGCCTCGCGGATGCGGAGCTTGCGCCGCAGCCGCTCCGCGAGCGGCCGGTCGGTGCAGGCCGCGAACTGGGCCGCCAGTTCCGCCGCCGTCGGCCAGTCCTTGAGTTGTAAATCGACCGTGCGGCGCACCGCGGCGAGGCTGCCGGCCATGGCCGATGGCGGCCGCGGCTCCCGCCGCCAGGACGCCAGCGGCGCCCCGGACTCGACCACGCGGGCGAAGGCCAGGGCCGTGCCCGGCGGCTCCATGCCGGCGAGCGTGGCGAGCGTGGCGAGGCCGAGGTGCCGGCCGTGGGCGTCGGCCACGGC
>JBJTHX010000215.1:0-2975 GCA_046094745.1 Planctomycetia bacterium | reverse complement strand
ACAGCGAGTGGGCCGAGTTGCGCGAGGCGCAGACGATGACCATGAAGGCCGTGCCCAACGGCGGTGAGGCCGTGATCATCGACATCGGCGAGGGCAAGGACATCCACCCGAAGAACAAGCAGGACGTCGCCAAGCGGCTGGCCCGCTGGGCGCTGGCCGAGACCTACGAGGTGCCCGGCATCGCCTGCCGCAGCCCGCGCTATCGCTCGGTGGAGCGGACGAGCAACAAGCTGCTGCTTTCGTTCGAGAACGTCGCCGGCGGCTGGCGGCCGTTCGGCGTCGCTGAGCCCCTGGGGTTCACGATCGCCGGCGTTGACCGGGAGTTCGTCCCGGCCAAGGCTGTCATCGCCGCGGACGGCTGGGTCGAGGTCTGGAGCGACGCGGTGCCCGAGCCGGTGGCCGTCCGCTACGCCTGGGCCGACAACCCGGTGTGCAACATGTATTCGGCCGCCGGCCTGCCCCTGACCCCGTTCCGCACCGACGACTTCCCGGGCATCACCGTCGGCAAGGAATGACGACCGGGCCTGTGCGGCCCGGTCGGAAACGGGTAGTCTCTTCCCCCGCGGAGAGGCGGCCAAAGCGGCCGTCTCCAGGGCTTCACGCACCAGGAGGGTCATGCCGTGAACTTCGCCTCGCCTCGCCATCTCGCGGTCCTGCTGACGGCGGTCGTCGCCGCCGGTTGTTCTTCCGAACGGGTCGCACCCCGGCCGGCCGGTCCGGCCGCGGCCTCCGTCCCGGCCACCCGCGGGCAGGTGGGAGTCGTCCCCGAGGTGATCGCGAAGCCGAAGCCGTTCCGGGCCGGCGCGCCGGTGGCGACAGCCTCGGCCGGCCGCGCGGCGGTCGCCTCCCACACGGACCCCGGCCCCGGCGCGGCCCCGCACGCGGCCGCTCGCCGCCTCGCCCCGGCCGCGTCCGAGAGCCCCACCGTGGCCGAGGGGCGGGCGATGCTCCGCAGCTACCTGCGGGCCTTCAATCGCCACGACGCCGCGGCGCTCGCCGCCCACTGGAGCGAGACGGGCGAGAACCTCGACCTCGATTCCGGCGAGGTCACCGCCGCGGGGCGGGAGGCCGTCCGTCACGTGTTTGCCGACCTGTTCGCTGCCGACGATGAAGCGACGATCGACATCGCCGTGCATGCGATCCGCCCGATCCGGGACGACGTCGCGGTCGTCGACGGCGTCTCGCTGATCTCCTTCACCGACGGCCCGCCGGCGAGCAGCCGCTTCACGGCGGTCGCGGTCAAGCAGGACGGCCAGTGGGTGCTGGAGAACGTCCGCGAGGCGGCGGCTCCGGCGCCCGCCAGCGCACCTCGTCCGCTCGAGGCGCTCGATTGGCTCGTCGGCTCCTGGGAGGACGAGGGCGGCGGGATGGTGGCCGGCACCCGCTGTCAGTGGAGCCCGGGCCGGGGCTTCCTCGTCCGCAGCCATGTGATCACGCCCGATGGAGCAGCCCGACCGGCCGCGGACGACGGTCGCATCCCGGCGCTGCTGCCCGCCGCCGATCCGCGCGGCTGCGAGCTCACCGAGGTGATCGGCTGGGACCCCGACCTCGGCACGATCCGCTCGTGGATCTTCGCGGCCGACGGCCGCTTCGCCGAGGGTACGTGGCACCAGGACGGCGACCACTGGACGATCGATGTCGCCGGCCGGGGCCGTGACGAGGGCTCGACCGCGACCTGCACGCTGGTTCCCGGCCTGGGAGGCTCCCTGGCCGTTCGCTGCGATGCCGGTCGGCTGGCCGCGCTGTTGCCCCCGGCCTGCACCTTCACCCGCACGGCCCGCTGAATGCCCGTGAACAGCGGCTGGTCCGGTCTGGTTTCGCGGCCGCGCGGGCCGGCGCCATGAGACGGCTGCTCGAACTGCTGGCCGACGCGTTCCCGATCTGGGTGCTCGCGGCCTGCGCGTGGGCGCTCTCCCGGCCGGCGGCCTTCGCCTGGTTTACCGACGAGGCGATCGTCGTCGGCCTGGCCGTGATCATGTTCGGCATGGGCATCACGCTCACGGTGGACGACTTCGCCCGGGTGGCCACCCGGCCGACCACGGTCGCGGCCGGCTGCGTCGGCCAGTTTCTCATCATGCCCGTCTCCGGCTGGGCGGTCGCCACGCTGCTCGACCTCGAGCCGCCGCTGGCCGTGGGGCTGATCCTCGTCGCCTGCTGCCCCGGCGGCACGGCTTCGAACGTGGTCACGGCGATCGCCCGGGCCGACGTCGCCCTGTCGGTCGTGATGACGGCCTGCACCACCCTCGCAGCCGTCGTGATGACGCCCCTGCTGACGAAACTCCTCGCCGGCCGGCTCGTGGAGGTCGATGCCTGGGGGCTCTTCGCCTCGACCGTGAAGGTCGTGATCCTGCCGGTGATCGGCGGCGTGGCGGTGAATCGTTGGCTGCCGCGAGCCGTGCGGGCGGTGCAGCCGGTCGCGCCACTGGTGAGCGTGGTCTTGATCGCGCTGGTCTGCGCCAGCGTCATCGGCCGCAACGCCGCGGCCGTCCGCGACAGCGGGCCCCGACTGCTGGCTGCCGTCGTGCTCCTGCACGCGGTGGGGTTCGCGTTCGGCCACACCTTCGCGCGACTGCTCGGCTACGACCGCCCCGTTGCCCGGACGATCTCGATCGAGGTCGGCATGCAGAACTCGGGGCTGGGCGTGGTGCTCGCCCGCCGGCACTTCCCCGCCGAACCGCTCACCGCCGTGCCCTGCGCGATCTCGAGCGTCGTGCACTCGGTGATCGGCAGCCTGCTGGCGGCCGTCTGGCGGCTCCGGCCATGAGCCGGCTCACTTCCGCGGTCCGGCGCCGGAGGTGGCCATCTGCGGCCGCTTCACGAAGTAGACCTTGGGATCGTCGATGACCCACGGCGTGCTCCAGGTCTTGCCGTCGTCCCGCGTGCAGACGTTGAAGAAGAAGGTCTTGAACGTCTCCGTGCGGTAGCCGTACGGGAACTGCGATGTGATGTGGTCGTCCATCGTCAGGTCGTCGACC
>JBJTHX010000214.1:0-6014 GCA_046094745.1 Planctomycetia bacterium | reverse complement strand
AGGAGTTCGATCGCCCGGTCCACCGCCCAGCCCTTGCCGATCGCCCCGGGATTGATCTCCACCCCGGGCCGCGCGAACCGCACCCGCCGAGCCGCGGCGTCGATCTCCACATGCCGCATGCCGGCCGCCTCCCGAGCCGCGGCGAGCGGCTCGTCCGCGGGCGTCCGCCCCTGTCGCTCGAGGACCCCCCAGGCCTTCACGAGCGATCCCGCGGCGATGTCGAACCCGCCGCCGGTTCGGTCGCACAGCTCGCGGGCCCGCGCGAGCAGCGCCAGCACCTCGTGCGAGACCGGCTGCCAGCCGCCGGCGGCCGTGGCGTTGAGGATCGACAGGTCGCTCGTGTCGCGGTAGACGCTGAAGGCGTTCTCGACCTCGTCCACGCAGTCGAGCGCCGCACAGGCGAGCTCCGTCGCCTCGGGCACCTCGCCCACGTTGAACACGACCTCGAACCGGCAGGCCATCGCCTCCCGGCCGACCACGAGCGAGTGGATGTCGGCGTCGCCCTGCATGCCCCCATCGTAGCCGGGTGGAACGGCCCGCCGTAGCGGCTGTCACCGCGGGGCGAGGCCCCGATCGAAGGCGTCCTGGTCGCGGCGGAACACGGCCAGTTCCCGTTCGAACTCCGGCAGCGAGATCGTGTACACGGGCTGCTCGTCGGTATGGGAGTGGCAGTGGGCCACCAGCAGCCGGTAGAGGAACTTGAACAGCTGCCGCGGCACCCGCAGGCTCCGCAGGCCGTCGATCAGCCGTCGCTGGTCCACCGCCGGATCGAAGAGGCTCGACAGCGTGGCTGGCGGCGTGCCCACGCTGGCCGCCTTCACGCGGGCCGAGGCGATGTCGTACAGCGTCTCGCCCGACCACTCGAGCGAGGGCACGAGGTTCTGCTTGTCGAGCCGGGCCCGCTGGTTGAAGGCCTCCGTCTCCCGCTCGATGAACCGGTACAGCTCCTCGGGCAGGAGGAGCTTGAAGCCGAGGCTCGGCGACTTGAGGAACTTGTTGTCGAAGATCGGCCAGATCACCTGCCGCATCCGGTCGGCCGAGCCGTTGATGAGGTGCGGTTCGTCGAGCCGATCGACGATCACCACCATGCCGGTGTAGCCGAGGGCCTTGAGCACGCCCTGCAGCTTGCCGAACAGTTCGTAGCGGTCGTCGCTGCGGGCGAAGGCGGGCAGCGGCTGGCCGGCGAGGTCGACCTCGGGCATCCGGGCGAGCGCCCGGGCGAGCTGGCCGAGCGTCCGGTTGCCGGTCCGCATCGAGCGAACGATCCGCCAGGCCTTCCACGTGCCGCGGGCCTGTCGCACCACGAGCGGGAGGCAGGCCGCGGCGAACAGCACCCACGGCCACCACTGCCGCGCCCACCCGAAGCCGCCCTGCCAGGCCGAGTAGCCGAGGGCCGCCGCCAACGCGGCCGTCGCCAGCATCGCCAGCGCCCGGGGCCAGAGGCCACGCCACGCGCGATAGCCCACCCGGCCGCGGAGCCGCCGCCACCGCGCCGGAAAGGTCTCGGCGAGCGATTGGTCGTAGCAGGCCGCCAAGATCGCCAGGTCGCGGGCCTGGGGCGGCGTGAGCTTCGCGTGCCGCGCCGGCGCCTCGTTGACGCTCGTCACGAGCTGGGTGACGGCCAGGGCCAGGATGGCGTCCATGTGGTCCCAGAGTTTCCACTGGGCGAGCACCTTCTCCACCGGACGATTCGGACCGACGCGGCTCACGAAGCGGTCGAGGAAGGGGTTGAAGTCGTCGTACAGGACGACGAACGTGCGGGCCTCGGGATGCGCCGCGGCGTGCCGCTCGAACTGCCGCACCATCTGCAGCTTGAGGGCCGTCTTGCCCGACCCCTTCTCGCCGAACACGATCGCCGTGCTCGGGTCGGCGGGGTCGCCGTAGATCTTGTCCCAGGCGGGGTGGAAGGTCGTCTCCAGGCAGGTCCGCTTGAAGACGGTGTCGTTCTGGGCATCTTCCTCGGCGAACGGGTTGCCCGCGATGCCGTGGTGCTCGAGGAACTCGTGGACTTTCATCGCGTGCGACCCCCGGCCTGGCTCACTTGCCGGCGGCCACCATGCCCTCCACCATCGCCCGAAAACCGTCGGCGTGGGCGGCGACCGTCTTCGCGGGCCCGTAGAACTTCAGGAAGTAGTTACCGCGGCGATCGGGCGCCTCGACGATCGCCGCCAGCATCCGGTAGTCGGGCCGGTCGACCGCCGCACCACCGGCGAACGGTCCGCCAGGCGCGTCCTTGTAGGTGCCGGGAATGTCGACGAGCGTCACCTTGCAGCCGGCGAGTTCAAACTTCTTGGTCGTCGCCTTGTCCTTGGTGGCCGCGCCGTCGGGTTGCGTGAACTGCCCATACCAGCGGTCGATGTTGGCCTCCACGGTGCCACCCGCCCCCATCACGGTCATCCGGCCCGGCTGCAGCGGACTGCCGTCGGCCGCCGCGCCCGCCGACGGGATCGCGAACTCGGTTTCCACGATGCCCGACTTGGGCTGCACCCGCTTCCAGCCCTCGGGGGCCCGCAGCGAGAAGCCGCCGTCGGCGATCGTGAACACGCGGCCCTCGGGTGGGGCGTCGGTCGCGGCCGGCTGCGCTGCGGCGGGGACGACGCTGGCGACGAGCAGGAACGACACGCCCGCGGTGAACCGGCGGGCGTCGGAGCGGCACGCGATCATGGACGAGACTCCTCGAGACGACGGGGACGAACGACGACCGCAAACTGTAACACAGCGGCCGGCCGAGCCGCCGGAAAACGCCCGCCTCAGCGGCCCGCGTGCTCGGGAAACACGGCGGCGAGCGGCCGCCAGTCGGCCCAGTCCGCCCGCCAGACAAGGGCACCAGCCGCCGGCCGCCCCGACGACAGCCAGACCTGCAGGGCATCCGCCGCGAGTGGCTCCGAAGCTGCGCCCCCCGGCTCCGCGTGACACCAGAACAGGTCGGGCCTCTCGGCGATGAGCGGATGCAGCGACGGGACCGGCGCGGGTTCCTCCACCAACGGCGACGCCACCAGGCCCTCTTCGGCTTGGACGGCGGCGACCACGTGGTCGATGGGCACCGCGCGTGGCAACCGTTCGGCCAACGCGGCCTCGAGTGACACGCTCGCGGCCAGCGGCAGGGCCGCCGCGTCGGCGGCGGCAGCCGCCGGGAGCGGCTCAGCGGACGCCCGCGGAATGCGAAACCGTGCCCCGCAGGACGGGCAGATGCCCTTCTTGCCCGCGAGGTTGTCCTTGACCTTGACGCGGTGACCGTGCGGACAGAACGAGACGATCCCCATGTCGAAACATCCTCGAGACGAATCCCGGATGGCGATGCCGCCGTACGACCACCCTGATCATCCCGCCGGACTCGCGTCCCCTGCAAGGTGCCGGGCTGAACCTTGTGGAACCAGGGCCCCGGACCGTAGTCTCCACCCGACGGGCGGGTCTCCCGCCAGCGATTCCCTGGAGCACCCGGTACCCATGGCACGACGCGACGACCGCCCCGCTCCGCAGCCGGACGAGGATGCCCAGGGGCCGCTCGAAATCGCGCTGGTGGGCGACCTCACCGAAAGCGAGTCCGACCTCACCGATCGGCTACTCGGCGTCGCCCCGGGAGGGGAGTGCACGATTTATTTCGATTCGCCCGGGGGCAGCCCCTACTGCGCAATGTCGCTCGTGGCGCTCATGCGGATCCGCGCCATCAGGGCCACCGGCATCGTGACGGGCGAGTGCTCATCGGCAGCCCTGTGGCCGTTCGCGGCCTGCCGCCGCCGACTGGTCACCCCGTACAGCGTATTCCTCTTTCATCCCATGAAGTGGCAGAGCGAGGAGCACATCGGTATCAAGGAGGCGGCCGAGTGGTCGCGGCACTTCGCCGAACTCGAGCGGGACATGGACGTGCTTCTGGTCCAGCTTTTCGGCAAGTCGGCCGACCTGATCGAGCGGTGGATCGCCACGAACCGTTACGTCACGGGCAAGGAGATGGCCGAGGCCGGGCTCGCCGAAGCGATCCCGCTCGAACCGCTGCGGGACGTGCTGCCGACGCGGTGAGCCGCCAGCCGCGTCCGCCGACGCGTGTCAGCCGCGGTAATCGCCGTGGCAGGCATCGCACGACTTCTTCAGTTCACCGACCGCCGTGCGGGCGGCGTCGTAGTCTTTCTTGCGGGCGGCATCCCGGGCGGCGACGGCGGCATCCCGCATCGCGGAGGCATGGCCGCGATAGCTCTGGTCGTCGTGATACTCGAACTCCTTCTGCTGGATCGCCTCGCCGATCGCCGCCACCATCTCCGCCTCGTGCACGAGCCGCTCGAGTTGCCGGTCGAAATCGGATTTGCTCGCGGTGGCTGCGGCGCACGCCGCGTCGGCCGCCTCGAGCCGCGCCATGAGCGCCGGTCGGGCCGCCACCTGATTCCATTGGAAGTCCTCGTCACGGTCGGGCTTGCCCTGCGGCGAGCCGCCGTCGAGCATCGCCTCGAGATCGGCAAGCCGGGCCTTCGACTCGGCGAAGGTCTGGTCCGTGCCCACCTTGCAGTTGAAGCCCACGCGAGCGAACAGGTCACGAGCGGTGGCCGCGTCCTTCTTCCAGCGGATGTCATGGTCGTACGCGGCGATCACGCCAAAGGCCAGCGCGATGGAACTGAACGCCGCTCGGGCTTTGTCGTAGCCTCCGCCCTTGAAGTCGCTGGGCCGGACGACTGCCGCGGCGACGGCGGCCTTCCGGTCCTTGATCTCGTCGGTGAGCGTTTCCTCGGAAACGAGCGACGACCACTTGAAGCCCGCTCCTGCCGGCGCGGCCGGTCCCCCCGCCTGGGTCGCGTTCGGACGGGCAGCCGCGGCAAAGTTGGGCCGCTGACCCTCGAGCATGGTGAATGCGTCGTCGAGGAAGGTGCCGGCGGTCGCCTTGTCCCAGGTCACCGGAGGCGGGGTCGCCCGCTTCACCGGTTTGGTCCGCGCCGCCTGCCCAAAAGCGGACACGGCGACCAGGGCGGCGGCCACGGCCGACCAGGCCATGCGCCAATCAAATGGACGGCTCGCAGGAGGTGCGTCACGCCAGAGCATCCCTGGATTCTAGCCGAAGCGGGGCCGAAATCCCCCGGCCAAGACTCCTCTTGACCCCCACGGCGGCGGCCGTCACCTTCCCCCGCCCACGCCATGAACCCCAGGTTCTTCAGGAGTTTCGCCGCCATGGCCAGAACCGATCACTCCCGCCACCGGCACGTCGCGTCCCCGGCCGGATGGGTGCCGGCCCTGTTGGCCTGTCTTCTTCCCCTGTATTCCGGCTGCTCCGGCGCTGGGGGCGGGTCGGCCCAGACGGAGCCAGCCAAAACGGCCGTGGTCTCGTTTCTCGAGGCCGTCAAGCGGGGCGACGACGCCGCGGCCCGCGGCATGCTCACGAAGGTCGCACGGCGAAAGACCGAGGAAATGGGCATTTCCGTGGCGCCGCCGGTCGCGGATACGGCCACCTATTCGGTCCGTGACTCCGAAATGGTCGGCGATGCCAACGATCTCGTCCACGTGGGAACGACCTGGACCGACGTGGACGGCGACGGCTTCAAGACGACGGAGAACGTCGTGTGGGTTGTCCGCCTCGACCCCGAGGGATGGCGGGTCGTCGGCATGGCCATGCGGGTTTTCGACGACATGCCCCCGCTGTTGCTGAACTTCGAGGATCCCGAGGACATGATCGCGAAGCAGGAACGGGTGGCGGAGGAACTGCAAAAACGTGCCCAAAAGGCCGCACAAGGCAGCCCATCACGGACGGCTCGGGGCACGACGGCCCCGACCAAAGTCCAGTAAGAACAGCCGCAGAAGCCGGATATTCGGCATTATCTACCCAATTTCCCCATGTTTCTTGACACGTGGGGAACGGCTGCTAGCCTAGTCTCCTAGGTTACCCAGGCGCTCAATCTTCGCCAGCCTGCCGCACTTCCAGGGGAGTGCTGCCGGCTGACCGTCGGTTCGGGTGTCCGGGGCGAACCGGTGAATACCCCCCAAGGTTTGCTGCGGTCCGGTAGCCGTCCCGGATCGATGTCCAGTTGGTGACGGCT
>JBJTHX010000213.1:0-3517 GCA_046094745.1 Planctomycetia bacterium | reverse complement strand
GTTGTTGCGGGTGACCATCACCGGCCGGCCCGCGTACCAGGCCGTGCCGTCCGCCACGCCGAGTCGCTCCGCGACGCGGGCGTTCCAGCCGCCGACGCCGCTGGAGCCCGCGCGGTGGGCGCAGAGCACCTGCAGCTTCCGCTGGGCCGAGAGGGCCGCGGCGGTGTGCCGGTTTGCGGCCAGTTCGCCGACCCGCCGGGCCTGGTCGACCACCTCCGCGACGAGCCCCGCCAATGACGCCTTACCGGGGTCCTGCCAGCGGATCGACCCCGGGTCGTCGGGCTTGGTGTTCCGCGGATCGGTCGGCGGCGTCCAGCGACCCTCGAGGATCTCGAACGTGCGGGCGACGCCATGATCGTCCCCGGCGAGGATCGCATCGGCCAACGCCCCGATCCGCGGGCCGAAGCGATGCCGGATCGTGAGCGTCTCGGTGCGGTCCACCAGAGGCGAGTCCGCCTGCGCCGCGGCCCGCGCGATGTCGCCAAGCACGGAACCGGCATCCACGCTCGCCAGTTGGTTGGGATCGCCCACGAGCAGCAACTGCGTCGTGTCGCCCAGGGCCGCCAACAGATGGTGCATCAGGGAACTCGACATCATCGAGGCCTCGTCGATGACCACGAGCTCGCAGTCGAGCCGGTGGGTGGCATTGAACCGGTACCGGGGTGTTCCCTGGGGCCGATTGCCGAGCAGCTTGTGGATCGTGAGCGGCCGCACGGCCATGACGGCGTCGCGAACATGCTGTGGGGCGTTTCGCACTTCCGGCGGCGCCGTCTCGTCGTGCAGCCGCGCCCGCAGGGCCTCCGCCATCCGGGCCGCCGCCTTCCCCGTGGGCGCCGCCAGCGCGATCCGCGCCTCGGGCTTGTCCTGCACGATCTCGATCAGTCGCGTCGCCACCCGCGTCGTCTTGCCGGTGCCCGGGCCGCCCAGGAGGATCGCGGCCGGTGCACCACGCCGGTCGCGGAGGCGGCGGGCGATCTGCTGCTCCTCGTGCAGCGCCCGCGCGAGGTAGAGCCGCGTGCCGTCGACAATAACCGGCGCGCGGTCGCCGGGTCGGCCGACGAGCGGCCCCGCGGAAGCGAGGGCAGCCGTCCAGGCCGACGCGGCTGGCGGCCAATCAAGATGGTCCGCCGCGGCGAGATCGATGTCGCCGGCCCAGTCGCGTGCAGCCGAGAAGTCCACGCAGGTGTGTCCGTCGCGCGGGGTACGTAGCGCCAGGCAGACCGCGACCCAGGCCCGTAGGTCGGGCTCGAGGTCGGGCACGTCGCGGCGGGCCATGTCGACGAGCATCGTGGCCGCGGCCACGTCGTCGAGGGTGATCGCCCGCGCCGCGTCGTAGTCGGCGAGTTCCGCCGGAGCGCGCCCGGGTAGCGGCATCGTCACGCGATCCGGTCCACCGAACCCTTCCGTCGCCATCACCGCACCCCCGTGAGATCGCCCGCGAACAGGTCGCTCAGCCGCCGCCAGATGCCGTGTGGTGGCTGCCACGCGAACACACCGTAGCGGCCACCCGCCGCGTCGACGGGCGTCGTTGGCCCCTGCATGCCGCGCACGAATCCGTAGACGACGCCTGCGATGCACGTGCCGGGATCCCAGTCCGCCGGCTTCTGCGGGCCGAGCCGCCAACGGAGCATCCGGTAGATCGCAGTGCCGTAGACGAGCGCCTGCAGCGGATAGTGATGGCCGGCCATCGCCGCGACGAGTCGCGCGGGGGCGTAGGCTTCCAGCGGGCTGGCGGCGTCGCGCTCATGGAGCCGGTTGGTCTTGTAGTCGGCGATCAGCAGGCGGGGCGAGTCGGCCGGAGAACCCGGCAGCCGCAGCACCGCGTCGATCGAACCGTTGATGAGCCCGGCCAGCGGCACGTCGAACGCCTCGCCGGCGAGCCGTTCGGCGTAGGCGGCGAGCGGGTCGCCACGCGGCCCGATGAACTGCTCGAGGATCAGGCCCACGTGCCGCGCCTTGACGCCGGCGGTGAGCGTGGGGAGCGACATCTCGAAACCCATTTCCGCGAGCCTGTCGCGGGGAGCGAAGTCGGCGAACCGCAGATCGCGGAAGGCCGCGCCCGGCGGTCCGCCGAACGGCGTGAGGACCGCGTCGGCGATCATCGCCGCGAAAGCGTCGAGGTGGTCGCGGAGGAATCTGGCCGTGGCGACCTCCCGCACCACGCGCGCGACTTCAGCGCGAACCGCGGCCTCCGGCACCTCGGGCCCCAGTGCGAGTGTCTCGAAAATGTCGTGGGCGATGCTGCCGAGTGCGGTGCCGGCCGGCAGGGTGTGGATCGTGAACCCGCTGACGTCAGGCGTGCCCGCCGCGGCCGGCCCGGCAGTCTCGGTGGGCGAAGCGGTCGCCCCGTCCGCGGGTTGCTCGTCGTGGCCGTGCCCCTCGGCCTCGAAACCCGGCGCTGCCATCCGCGCCGCCGCCTTCGCGATCGCGGTGTATGAGGTGCGCTGGTAGGTCTGCCGGACTGGCGGCGGTGCCGGGGCGACGGCGATCGGGTCGGCGGTGGGCGGCTGCACCCAGGGAGTGGGCGCAGGCAGGTCGGCGGCCGAGCGGACCGCGAGCATCGCGGCCTGCTCTGGCGGGATCGAGGGAGCGTCTCCGGGGGCCTGGCGGAGGACGACCCGCAGCAGCGACTCCTCCCAGGCGGCGGTCCGCAGGATGCAGATGTGGTGTTCGGGCCGGGTCACGGCGACGTAGATCAGCCGGCGCAACTCCTCGTTCTCGGCTGTCCGTGCCGCATCCCTGGCCGTCCGGCCGATGTCACCGTTGGGAATCGCCTGGCCGATGTCCATCAGCCGGGTGCCGGCGCGGTGAAACACCTCGGGCCGTCCGGCCGAGGCTTTCGGGTTCCAGGCGTCGACGACCACGACGCAGGGAAACTGGAGGCCCTTCGCCGCGTGCACCGTCATGATCGTGACGGCCTCGGCGTCGCTCTCGATCCTCCGACTCACCAGTTCGGCCTTCTTGTCCTGGGCCGCCAGGGCGGTGAAGTGCTCGAGCACCTCCCGGGCGTGGCAGCCACGCCCGGCCGTGGCATCGTTGAGCAACTCGACCACGTGGCTGAAGTCGACGATCCGCCGATCGCCGCCCGCCCCCGTCGCGATCCGCCGCACCATCTCCGGGTCGGCCATGATGTGGGCGGCCAGCGCCGCGATGCCCCTCCGCTGCACGACGGCATGCAGCACGGCGATGGCTCCGTGGATCTCCTGCTCGCGGGGCTCACCGAGCCGCGCGACGTTCTCGATGGGCTCGCCGAAGAACACCGTGGCCGCGGCCCGTCGCGCCCGGCCCGCATGGCTCGGCCGCTCCATCGCCTCGAGGAGCGAGAGGAGGTCGGCGGCCATCTGACCATCCATGACGCTCGCCGTGCCTTCGGTGACGGCCGGGATCCGCAGGCTCCCGAGCCGCTTGGCGATCGCCGAACCGATGGCATTCGTCCGCACCAGCACGCAGATCTCGCGGGGCGCGAACGGCCGTGCGGCGGCAGGCTTGAAATGGGGGCCGGTGAGCAGTTCATGCA
>JBJTHX010000212.1:0-2710 GCA_046094745.1 Planctomycetia bacterium | reverse complement strand
GTCGAGCACCCGCCGCCCGCTACGCCCGCGGCCGGCGGGTGCTCGACATGTTCTGCTACTCCGGCGGCGTCGCGGTGGCCTGTGCGGTCGCTGGCGGCGCCCGCAGCGTGCTGGCGGTCGACTCCAGTGCCAAGGCCGCGGCGCGGGGCCGGGGCAACCCCGCCCTGAACGGCGCGGCGAACGTGACGGTCGAGGCCGCCGACCGCAGCGCGTCGAGCTTCTCGAAGGCGTCGGCGGGCGAGCGGATCGGGATGGTGGAGCTCGATCCGCCGAAGTTCGCCCGTAGCCGGGCGGCCCTCGACGACGCCCTGCGGGCCTACCACCGCATCAACCGCGTGGCCGTCGACCTGCTCGAGCCCGGCGGCATCCTCGTGACCTGCTCCTGCTCCGGCTCGGTCGCACGGGAGGCCTTCCTGGAGATGCTCGGTGGCGTGGCCCAGCGGTCCGGCCGCGGCCTGCAGATCCTCGAATCCCGGGGCGCCGCCCCCGACCATCCGGTGAGCGCGAGCTGCCTGGAGGGCGAGTATCTCAAGTGCGTGATCGCCCGCGTGACGTGAGCCAACCTCGCGAACGGCGATGACCAGGGAAGCCAGAGACCGGTACGGCAGCCCCGCGAGACTCACGCCCTGCGTCGCGTGTGGCCCCGGCTCCGGAGCCGAACTGTTCCTCGTGGAAGGGGAATCGGCCGCCGCCGCCGTGGCGGGCGTGCGGGATCCCGCCACCCAGGCCGTGCTCCCCATGCAGGGCAAGCCCCTGAATGCGGCCCGCGCGACGCGGGACAGGGTCCTCGCGCATCCGTTCTTCGGCCCGCTCGTCACGGCGCTCGGCGTGGGCGTCGAGACCGCGGGCGACGCGGGACCGCTCCGCTACGAGCGCGTGCTCGTGCTCACCGATCCCGATGCCGACGGAATCCACTGCGGGTTTCTGGTGCTGCGGTTCTTCCACCGCTGGCTCGCGCCGCTGCTCGACGCGGGGCGGGTCGAGGTGGTGCGGCCGCCGTGGGGTGAGGTGGTGGTGGATGGGCGACCGACGCTGGCCTTCTCCGAGCGGGAACTCGCCAGGCTGGCGGAGAGCGGCCGCGGCCGGGGGCCGATCACGGTCCGCCGGTTTCGGGGCCTGGCCGCCCTCGATGCGGCCATGCTACGGGACACGTGCGTCGCCGTCGGCTCACGGCGGACGACCGTGGTGTCGGCGGCCGACGTGGCGGCGATGATCGAGTTCGTCGACCAGCTGTGACAGCGGCTGGTTCCGTTCCGACTTAGGGTTGGCATCGGCTCGGGGGCGGCAAAAGTCTCGTCGCTGATGGCCGAAGCGGCCATAGGCTCCTCGAGCGTTCGCCGACCCCCTTCGCCTACCTCGTTCGGTTCGTCAGGCTCAGCGAGCGAGGGTCTGTTCTAAATCTTGCGCAGGCGAGTGAACTCGTCGATCGTCACCGTGGTGAGTTCGCCGTCGTCGCGGGCCAGGATCAAGACGTCGCTGTAGACCTTGTCATCCGGGTTGCGGCGGAAGTGGAGGCCGTGCCGCCGCCGCTCCGTCCGTAGCACCTTGCCCACCGTCGTCGTGCTCCACTTCGCACTCGACCCGACCGTCACGCCGTGCATCACCTCCACCCGATCACCCGGCTGGAGTTGACCGTAGAGCCTCCGGGCCTCGTATTCCTCGGGCGTCATGGATCACGTCTCCTTCGCGTCGATCCACTTCATCATCTTGCGGAGCCCGCGGCCGGTCTCCGTGAGCTTGTGCTCCCGCTCGCGACGGCGGGTGGCCTTGAACATCGGGGCCCCCGCCCGGTTCTCCAGGATCCACTCGCGGGCGAAGCGGCCCGAGCGGATCTCCTCGAGGATCTTCCGCATCTCCCGGCGGGTGTCCTCCGTGATGACCCGTGGGCCGCGGGTGTAGTCGCCGTACTCGGCGGTGTTCGAGACGCTGTACCGCATGTACTCGAGGCCGCCCTGGTAGAGCAGGTCGACGATCAGTTTCATCTCGTGGAGGCACTCGAAATAGGCCATCTCGGGCTGGTAGCCGGCCTCGACGAGGGTGTCGAAGCCCGCCTTGATGAGTTCCGACACGCCCCCGCAGAGCACCGCTTGCTCACCGAACAGATCGGTCTCCGTCTCCTCGGCGATCGTCGTCTCGATGACACCGCCACGGGTGCCGCCGACGCCCTTGGCGTAGGCGAGCCCGATCTTCTTCGTCTCGGGGCGGGCGCCCGGGCCCAGGGCGATCAGGCAGGGCACGCCGCCACCCTTGACGAACTCGCTGCGGACCAGGTGGCCGGGGCCCTTGGGCGCCACGAGGAGGATGTCGTGGCCCGTGGGCGGCTCGACCTGGCCGAAGTGGAAGTTGAACCCGTGACTGGCCATCAGGATCGCGCCCTTCTTGAGATTCGGGCGGATGGCGGTGCGGTAGACCTCGGCCTGCAACTCGTCGGGGAGGAGGATGTTGACCACGTCGGCCTGCTTCACCGCCTCTTCGACGGAGAGCGGCTCGAAGCCATGGCTCTTGGCGAGGTCATAGTTGGGGCCGCCGGGCCGCTGCGCCACCACGACCTTCAGGCCGCTGTCCCGCAGGTTCTGCGCCTGGGCGTGCCCTTGGCTGCCGTAGCCGATGATGGCGATGGTCTTGCCCTCGAGGGCCTTGAAGTCGGCGTCGGCGTCGTAATAGATGGTGGCGGCCAAGGGAACACTCCGGGATGGGATGGGGGGACGGT
>JBJTHX010000211.1:0-2548 GCA_046094745.1 Planctomycetia bacterium | reverse complement strand
ACCCCGATGCGGGCGGCGTGAGCATGTTCGAGCCGATGGGGGGCAGCGCGCCCAAGTACACGGGCCAAAACGTGATCAACCCGATCGCGGCGATCAACGCGATGGCGATGCTGCTGGAGCACTCGGGCCACCCGTCCGCCGGCGGCCGCATCGACAGGGCCGTGGCCCACGTCACCGGCACGAAGATGAAGTCGCAGGCCGCGGGCAAGATGGGCTACGGCACGAAGGAAGTCGGCGACCTGGTGGTGGCGGCGCTCGCCTGACCTGACGCCCCGCAGGCGTGAAGCTAGACGGCGACGCGCCGGCCTTCGGCGGCGCTCGTGTCGGCGGCCTGTACGATCTCCAGCGCCCGCAGCGTGTCGTCGAGGCCGCTCATGTGACGCACCAGGCTCGTCACCTTGCGGTGGAACTGCAGCAGCATGTGCTCTCCCACCGGCCGCTCGCTCTCCAGCGCCTCCTGGTGGCGGCCGGCGGTGTCGAACCAGACCAGGCTCGCCGGCAGGTCCACGAAGGCGATCCCCTTCTCGCAGACCACCTGCAGGGCGGGGGGCGGCCGGAAACCCACCGCCTCCTCCCACTGCCGGGGCATGTAGTAGCCGCAGCTGATCTGGGCCAGGGCGCCGTCGCCCGGCCGGCCGGTCGCGGAGAAGTCGAGGCTCATCATCCGGTAGTCGTCGGCCGCGCCGCCGCCGGCCTCGGCGTGGCGGACGGCCACCACGCTCGTCGGCTCGGTGCCGGCGACGTAGCGGCACCAGTCGACCAGTTCCATCAGGTCGCGGGCCTCGGTCGCCTTGTCGCGGGGCGGTTCGACCGCGGTGGATGCCGAGAGGGGCACGCGGCGGTGGCAGAAGAGCATCCGTGGCAGGCCCAGGCCCGTGGCGATCAACTCCTTGAGGCGGATCGTGGCCGGCGCGTGCCGCCGCGGCAGTTCCGCGACGAAGGCGATGCCGGCCTCCTCGACGCGGCGGCGGAGCAAGCCGGCTTCCGCGGGTTCGAAGGGGAGCGAGATCGCCGAGTAGATGGCCTTGCCGTGGTCGCAGGCGGCGAGGATCGGTGTCGCGCCATACCACTGGTCGGCGAGGTAGAGCAGGGCGTCGATGTCGTCCCGCGCCGCCAGGGCCCGGAACCCGTCGACGGCGGTGGTGCCCAGTTCGGCGGCGGCCCGTGCGGCCCGGTGGGCCACCTGCTCGCAGACGCCGCGAACCTCGAACCGGTCCGGCAACGCCCGCAGCGCGGGAAGATAGCGGGACTCCCACTGGCTGCCGAGCCCGACGATGCCGACCCGCAGTCTCATGCCTGCTCCCCGGAGTCGTCCGCGGAGGCGGCGAGCACTTCCCGCTCGCGCCGCAGCCCCTTGTCGGCGATGTCCTTGCGGCACCACCCGCCTGGCCAGCGGATCTCCTTCACGGCCGTGTAGGCCTGGAGCTTGGCGCGGGCGAGCGAGGGGGCGGTCGCCGTCACCGCCAGCACCCGGCCGCCGTCGGTCACCGGGCCGGTCGGCGTGGCCCGCGTGGCCGCGTGGAACACCTGCACGCCTTCGACGGCCGCGGCCGCGTCGAGTCCGCGGATCGGCCGGCCCTTCTCGACCGGTCCGGGGTAGCCTTCGGCCGCCATCACCACCGTCACGCTGGCGCCGGGCTTCCACAGCGGCGGCCCGACCTCGTCGAGTCGCCGGTCGGCGGCCGCGTCGAGCAGTTCGAGGAGGCTCGAGTCGAGCCGGGCCATCAAGGCCTCGCACTCGGGGTCGCCGAAGCGGGCGTTGAACTCCAGCACCTTCGGGCCCTGGGCCGTGAGCATCAGGCCGCCGAACAGCACGCCCTGGAAGGCCGCCTTGGCGCGGCGCATGGCGTGGATCGTGGGCACGAGGATCCGCGCCTCGATGTCGGCGAGCAGGGCTTCGTCGACGAACGGGGCGGGGCAGTAGGCCCCCATGCCTCCGGTGTTCGGGCCCTGGTCGCCGTCGTGGGCGGCCTTGTGGTCCTGCAGGGGCGGCAGGGTGACGATCGTGCGGCCGTCGGTGATCGCCATCACGCTGACCTCGACACCGTCGAGCCGTTCCTCGACGAGGATGCCCGATGCGGCGGCGGTGAACTGCGGATCGCCGGCGAGCATGGCCACGGCCTCCAGCGCCTCGACGCGGCCGCCGCACACGAACACGCCCTTGCCGGCGGCCAGGCCGTCGGCCTTGACGACCACGGGCACGTCCTCGCGGGCCTCGAGGTAGTCCCGCGCCCGCGCGGCGGAGCGGAACTCGCGGTGCATCGCGGTGGGCACGTCGCCGCGATGCAGGATCTGCTTGCAGAAGATCTTGCTGCCCTCGATCTGGGCGGCCTGGGCTGTCGGGCCGAAGATCCGCAGGCCCGCCGCCGTGAAGGCGTCGACGATGCCCGCCACGAGCGGGGCCTCGGGGCCCACGACGGTGAGGTCGATGCCGAGAGCCTTCGCGGTCGCGATCAGGCCGGCGATGTCGGTCGCCGCGACCGGCACGTTCTGTCCGACGAGGGCGGTGCCGGCGTTGCCCGGCGCCACGAAGACCTCGGCGCCGTCG
>JBJTHX010000210.1:0-15130 GCA_046094745.1 Planctomycetia bacterium | reverse complement strand
GTGGTGATCGTGCAGTTCCGGCTGTACGGCTAGGCCGTGTGCGTTGGGGGGTGCCGCCTCAGCCATGCGTGCCTTGATGCGTGCGGATCAAATGTTGTCACTCTTCGCGAGATTGCATTTGCGGCACAGCAGCTGGACGTTGGTGTCTGAGTTCCCGCCGCCTTTCGCGACCGGGATGATGTGGTCGAACTCCAGGTAGGTGTCCGCGTTGCACTCAGCACAGCGGCCCCCGTACTTCTGCCAGACTCGCTGCCGCACATCGCGGGGAATTCGTCGCCGAGACTCCCTGTCCCCCGTCGCGACGATGGTTTGATTTGCCCTTCCGATGGCGGTCTCCCAGATCGCAACGGGGCGTTCTCCGCCTGCACCAAAGTCATACTGCCCCGCACCTTTCCCGGTGCAACGAATCTCGATGCAGTGCCCGAACGGCAAGTGCGCGAGCACTCGTCGATGATTGATCTCGAGCGGCCTGTCCGACGAATTGAAGATTGCTCGTGAGTCCGTGACGACGAGTCCGCCGTGAGCCCTGTCGACTCTGGTGCCGCTGGCCAGTTCGCGCACCCGCACGAAGCCCACCGGGCCCGCCCAATGCACAACCTCTCCCGCCCGGAGAGCGATGCCAGCGGGCGCCGTAATGCTTGGCAGTAATCCTCGGGCCAGATTCTGCGCCTCCTTTGCTTCGGCAATTTCGCCGCGCACGTAAGCCTTGAACCCATGGTCGTCGATGAGGTTGTCGAGGAGCGAGCCGATGACCCGCTCTTCATTGTCCGTGACTTCGTTGTCGCTCCGTGCGTCGGCAAGCGTATGTTCCACGAGCTGTTTTGCAGGTTGCCGGATCGCCTGAAGCATCTTGTCTCGCGGAATACCCAGCAGCTCAGTTGTCTCGCGAAACTGCTTCCACTCGTCACGGTGAAGCCGCCCATCCGAAGCCAGTCCCGTGAACACGCAGCGCAGCAGTTGCTCACCTTCGTGCTGAAGAAACAGGTTCATGAGGGATCCGATGGAATGCCCTGCCGCGGATGCGACGGCTTCGAGGTGCTGTCTCTCGCGATCGTCTATCCGTCCATCAGCGAAGGCTTTTGCGAGTGACTGCTTGAACACCATGACCGCCGCCTGCTGATTCATCGCGGCAACGGTCGCCTGTGGCAGCCCCGTGTTGCCCGCGAGCCAAGCCAGCAACTCAGCCTCCCGGGGTGACAGTTGCGAGTCCTGCCAGCATCGCTCAAGAAAGTTTCTGTAGAGAGCTTTGGCGACAATCTCGCGATCGGCCTTGTCCAGCCGCCGGGCGGTTGCGGCTTGGGCGAAATCAAAGCCCTGGCGGAGGCGATTTACCTCCGCCTCCATCCAAGTCACGTGCGGGGCAACCATCTCCTCGGACGCCTTGTCGAGCAGGTTCCGCACGGTGCTTCCCAGCCATAGAAGCACGTTTGGCTTTTCGGCCATCGAGGGGCTCCAGATGGGGGGTGGAACAAGTCATCAAACGTCGTTTGCAGCGCGTTGTCCAGCCTCCGGCGGACCACGGTTGTTCGCCGGTGTCGCTCGGCGATGCCCAATCACAAGGTTATGCTCTGTCCCACCCGGCAGCGGCCTTCTGCGTCGCACTCGGCTTCGATGACGATCGACCCTGCGAAACCGCGGTGAAAATACCGCGGACGCACCCATCTTTGGCGGCGTCGCAAATCGCGAACTAGACTCGACCGAGTTCGCGCCGATGGCTTCTCTGGGTGGCGGGGCTAGGCTGCCCAGTCGGCCTTTCCTGGAACTTCTTGGAACAAGGACCCCAATGCCCCCACGCCTGCAATCCATCCTGTTCGGACGTCGGCGGACCGCGGCCCGGGGCCGGAGGCCCGGCCGCCGTTCAACGGGTCGCCAACCGGGCATCGAAGGTCTCGAATCGCGGGCCATGCTCGCGGCCGACGGAGTCCTCGTCGGCCTGGTGGGTAATCGGGTGACGCTCACGCTCGACCCGGCGGGCGCGGCGATCACGAACCTCGCCACCACGTACGACGCCCCGGCGGCCAGGCTGACGATCACCGCCGCGACGGCAGGCCTGCTTTCCATGAACGCCCCGGTCGACGGCATCACCGTCGATCCCGCGGCCGACACGATCACGGTGGACCTGAAGAAGATCACGAAGTTCGCGGGGCTCTCGATCGTGGGAGGAGCCAGCGCGGATTCGGTCACGATCGGCCCCGGCGGCGTGAACCTGGCGGCCATCCGCCGCGGGGCGGCCGCGCAGGGCTTCTCGATCGACACCGGCGCGGGCGCGGGCGACAGCATCACCATCACCGGCCAGATCGTGGCGAAGGGCGCCGGTGCCGTGAGCCTCGCCACGGCGGGCACGGGCGTGACGCACGGGATCCTGCTGGCGTCGGGCGTGGTGACCGCCCGGGGTTCGCAGTCGTTCGACGGCGGCGTGACGCTCCTCAACGGCGTCGCCCTGCAGGCCGGCGGCGACATCTCCTTCTCGTCCACGATCGACGGCTTCGGCAGGCTGCAGCTCTCCGCCGGACGGGCGATCACGATGGCGGGCGACGTCGGCGGTTGGCTTCCCCTGCAGGGCATCACGCTGGCCAAGGCCGGCCGCGTGCTCGTCGGCGGAGGACTCGTGCTGGACGGATCGGGCACCGCCGCCGGCACGAGCGGTTTCGTGATCGGGGCGAACGTCCACAACGTCGTGTTCTCTCCCGTGTCCGAGGCCCGCACGATCAGCGGGTTCGAGGGGGCCGGGCTCCGCTTCGCCGGCGGATCCCAGGGATCCCGGATCACGGAAGTGACGAGCGTCGGCAATGGCGTGGGGCTGCTGGTCGGACCCGGCGGCTACAAGGGCACCGTCGTCTCCGGCAGCGGCTTCAGCGACAACGTCGGCCACGGCGTGTCGCTCCAGGCTGCGCGGGGCCTCACGATCGGCGGTCGGGCCCCGGGTGTCGGCAACGCGATCGTCTCCAACGGCGGATTCGGTGTCGCGGCGACCGGGCGGTGCACGGGTTCGCTCGTGGTGGGAAGCGAGATCGGCGACAACGCCCTCGGGCAGGTCGAGAAGTTCCTGGCGAGCACCCTCTCGGGCAACCTGCTCACCCAGAACGCCACCGGGCTGTCGCTGCAACTGAACGACGTGGGGCGGGCCGCCTTCCGGGTGCAGAAGGCCAAGACCTATTCCTTTGACGTCGGAGTCGAGGCCTTCGTGGTGTCGGCCCGTTCGACCGGATGGCTCGACACCCGCAGCGCGGCGCTCGACATCGACGCGTCCATCGGATTCATGGTGCCGCCGCCCGAAGAGATGCCCCCGGCGGGGATGCGGCGCACCATGCTCGGCGAGAACCGGCTCGCCACGTCGCTGACGCCGTGGAAGACGCTTCCGGGGATCGAGTTCGCGAGGAGCGTGGAGTACGTCGACAGCGACTCGTACGGCCGGCACTACCGGGCCGTCGTCGGGCTCTCGACGTTCGCGGGCATGATCCCGCTGGCCGACCTGCAGACTGCCCCGGGCATCGGTCTCGACGACAGCCCCGTGCCGGTGGACGTGTGGGTGAACGCCCAGGGCAACGTGAGCCGGATCGCGGGGGCGTTCACGGGCGGTGCATTCACGATGGCGCTCCGCGGACAGGGGGCGACCGGGTTCGTGCCGGCGATGGCCCAGGTGCAGGCCGCGGGGATCAACGCGACCGGCGCAGGCACGGTGTCGGCCACCGTGGGAACCCTCAGTGGCGGGGATCCGCTCCTGCCCGGAGTGACCAACGGCGTCAGCGGCGTGCGGATGGGCAGTTCCACGCTGGCGATCCCCTACGGTGACGGCGTGCAGGCGCCGGCCGACTGGTACTTCCCGACGCAGGTGGACGGCTCGATCCAGGCCCAGGGCGTGATCTGGCTGCAGCATGCCTCCGGCGCCACCGGTGCCACGCTCTCCTCGCTGGCCGTCGATCTCGCCCGGCAGACCAACAGCATCGTCGTGGCGCCGTCGCTGCCCGCCGACATGAACTGGGCGCTCGCCGGAGAGGCGGCCCGGCGGGCCGTGACGTTGGTGTTCGAGGGCGGTCGTTCGGCGCTCGTCGCCAGCGCGACGGCGGCCGGCTATGCCGGGAACCCCGGCCAACTCACGGGGAAGTTCGTGCTCGCCGGCCATTCCGCGGGCGGCGGCTTCGTGACGGCGGTCGCAGCCGACTACGCGACGCGCAACCCGGCGAGCACCGACCTCGCCGGTGTGATCATGTACGACGGCGTCTCGCGCGGCGCGTTCGACGGCAGCGACAGTTTCACGGCGCAGGTGGACGCACTCGACGACCGTTCCATTCCCTTCTATCAGGTGGCGGCGCCCGCCCAACTCTGGAACGCCTACGGCGCCACCACAAGCGCGCTGCTGGCGACGAATCCCGAACGGTTTCGCGGCGTGGTGCTCACTGGCGGTTCGCACGTCGACGCCATCGTGGGCGGCAGCCCTGCCGACGCCATCGTCGCCCAGCGGGTGACCACGCCTTCGCTGCCCGGCAACGCGGCGGCCGCCCGCCTGCTGACCGCCGGCTGGATCAACGACCTGTATGCGGGCGCCGCGCCGGCCGACGCCCTGTATGGCTTCTATGCCGCGGCGAATCGGCCGATCCTCTTGGGCGATGCCGCGGCGACCCCGCTTCCGAGTCCGCTGGCAAACACCTGGTCGCCGGGTGAGTTGCGGCTCAATGCGGAACTCGCCGCCCTGGGCGGGCCGTCCGGGTTCGACCCGGCTTCCGCGGTCGACAGCGGCGAGAACGGTCTCTCCGGGGGCTTTGCTCCCCCGCTGAGCAACCGCGTGACCGGTGTGAAGACCGGCACGTCGTGGCTGGCCATCCCGATCGCGCCCTGGGGCTTCGTGACGACGGCGGACTGGTACTTCCCGACCCAGGCCGACGGCCGCGTCGCGGCCAACGGCTTCGTCTGGCTCCAGGAGGGCGAACTCCACGACGCGGCGGCCTTCGCGGCGCTCGCCACCCGGATCGCGGGGCAGACCAACAGTATCGTCGTGGCCCCCGCGATCAGCGCGTTCGAGATCCCGACCCAGCCCGGGTGCTTCCTGGGCGGTGCCGCCCTGCAGGAGGCAGTGGCCGACATGATGTTCGGCGCCCGCGGCGCGCTCGCCATCAGCGCGACCGCAGCCGGCTACCAGGGGGTGCTGCCCGAGAAGATCGTGCTTGCCGGTCAGCGACTGGGCGGCGGGTTCGCCGCCGAGGTGGCCGCCCGCACCGTCGACAACGGTGCCGCCGCAGACGTCCTTGGTGTGGTGATGGTCGATGGTGTCGCCGACCCGGACAAGTTCCCTGCGGCGGTCGCCAAGGTCGATTCCCTGGGCATCCCGCTCTATCAGATCGCCTCGCCGCCGCAGGCCGCGAACAACTGGGGCAATACCACCGAGCAACTCGCGCTTCTGCATCCCGACCAGTTCGTCGGCGTTCAGTTCGACGACGCCAGTCCCCTCGACGCCGTGATCACGCTCGCCGCGGGGTGGATCAACGACTTCTACTCGGGGATCTACGGGCCGGGCGATCCGTTCTACGGCATCTATGGCAACCCCAACGACGGCACCTATGTTCCCAACCAGCAGATCGTGCTCGGCGCGGCGGGGGCCAGCACGCTGCCCGCGCCGCCGCCGCCGGTCGACATCAACCAGTTTGCAGGCGAGTGGTACGAGCAGGGCAGCGTGAAGCAGACGCCTTCGAGCGGGCTGGTGAACCTCGCGCATGTCTTCACGCCCCAGCCGGACGGCACCATCGGGGTCGAGAACTCCGGCACCTACGGTCCCGATGGCCCGGCGTGGAGCCTTACGGGGTCGGCGGTCCCGGTCAACGCCGCCAACACCCGGTTCGACGTGGACTTTTTCGGCACGCCCACCACCGAGGAGCCGGGCAACTACTGGATCCTGGACTACGCCCCGGACTACAGCTGGGCGATCGTCAGCGACCCGACCATGACCTCGGGCACCATCCTGACCCGCGATCAGTTCCTCTCCACGGCCGAGTACGACGCGCTCGTGGCCCGGGCGTATCAGTTGGGTGTGCGGGGCACCATCACGCCGACTCCACAGTATCCGAGCCCCTAGCCGACGGCCGCCTCGGCTCTCTTTGTGGCATCGGGTGGGCCGCCGGCTGCGAGGTCGACGGAGTCGCTGAGGCCTCTCCCTTGGCAGGGCCGACCAGTCCGTGGAGACTGCCGCAATCCACGGGACCAGACCGTCGCCCCCGTCACGGCTTCCGCCCATGCTCCTGATCTTCAGGCTTCTGCTCTGCTGTCCGTTGCCGCTTGGTCTGCGGATCGCGTTGTGGCGGGGCGTGCGAAGCGTCTGTGGTCTGCCGCGGTTCACCGTCGGCTCCCGGTTCACCATGTTCGTCGACTTTGAGAACCTGCTCGACCGGATGGTCGTCGACGGGGTTAACCTGAATCCGTTCTTCACGTCGGCCGTCGCGCAATATGCCGACTCGCCGGGCGACGTGATCCTCGACATCGGGGCGAACCACGGCTTCATGTCGCTGTATGCGAAGGCAGTCTGTCCGCACGCGGTCGTGATCGCGATCGAGCCTTCGCACCGGGAAGTGCAGCGGCTGCTGCGGAATCTCGATCTTTCCGGAATGAGCATCCCCGTCGTGGTCGCGGCGGCAGGATCCGAGATGATCAGCCTGCGGCTGAGCCCGGCGGGCAACATGGGCATGAGCACGACGCACGCCGTCGGGGAATCCGCCGGGGCGGCGCCCGTGACGGGGCTTGATCTGGGCCGTTTCCTCGGGATCGACGTCCTCCGCCAGGCCCGTGTCGTGAAGTTGGACATCGAAGGCTCCGAGTTGCCGGTGCTGCGCGAGCTGCCGCTGGCCGAGATGCAACGAGCGGTGTTCGTCGTCGAGTGCCTTGCCGACACGCCCCGGCATGCCGCAGCCACGGACGCCGTCTACGAGTTGTTCCGCGCCAACGGCTTCGAGCCCCACTATCGTCCTTGCGGGAGAGATGATTGGGAGGAGGTCTTCTACGCGCCGGGCCACAATCCTCCTCCCGTCTTCAGCGCCGATCTCTGAGGGGTGCCGCCAGCGGCCTGCTCACGCGAGCCGGAGATACAGGTTGCGGCCCGTGGCCGATTCCTTCCGGGACTCGCGAAACCGGAGGACGATCCTTCCGGTCCGCCGCCTGCCGAACGGCAGCCCGAGGGTCACGGTGCTGCGGCCCGGCGGGATCGGGATGCTGCGTTGGCATGACGCCGTGACCACGTCGAGCGTGTTCGGCCAATCCGCGACCACGGCGAACGAGGCCGACGGGGTTCCGAAGGGAACGTGCGTCAACTCGAAGACCGCCCCGCCATGCGCCCAGCCATCCGACCAGGCCGCATGGGCCGCCCGTAGTCCCTCCCGTTGAAACGTCGACCATGCGATGTCGCGGCAGAAAGGCTCCCGCAGTCCGGAGGCGTCCCGTCCGTGCCGTTCGTGGAGTTGCAGGCAGAACTTCCGCATCAGCGGCTCTGCCTCGTCCCAGTGCGACCAGAACACGATCCCCGGTCCGGCGGCAAAATCCTCGAGTCGGATCGTTTCGTCGAGGTGCACCGTGCCGCCCATGGCCCGCTGATTGAGCAGCAGGTGTTCGCCGGGCCATGGCTCGCTCACCCACTCGTGGGCCTGTCGGGCGTGTGCGAACGCATAGGCGGCATAGGTCACGTACTCCGACGCCCTCCCTTGCTGGTCCTTGAAACGCCCGAAGAGTTCGCGGGACGTCACGAACGCCCGGGCCACGTCGCGGCAGAGCAGATAGGGCGGGGCGATCATCCCGCAGAAGTCGACCGGACCGCCCAGGACGGCCTCCGCGCTTCGCCGCCACTTGTGCGTGGCCTCGGCATCCTCGAGCCACGGCCCGATCCGGTAGATGCCGCGGCCGTCGCGAAACAGATCCGCCGGCTGCAGCGGCGCGGTGAAGAGGAAGTCGGCGTCGACCACGTTGTAATACTGGCTCTCGACGAGGCCGCTCGCCAGGAGCTTGATCCGCATCTGGTCGGTGTAGCCGACGCCGCTGAGGTGCTCCCGAAACACAGACTTCCCCAGGATCCGGAACTCGAGGCCAGTCGGCCGGGGGATCGCCGCGACCAGTCGCTGGAAACGCTCCATGTCCGGGTCGTCGACGAAAATCCAGACGACGCCGGTCTGCCCGGCGCGATCCACCGCCAGAGCGAGACTGGCGAGCGCGGAGCGGGCGAGTCGCAGGTCGCCCGGGCCAATGACGCACACGAATTGGAACGGCAGGGCGGGCATCGGCGATTGGACGGTCAGGGCGTGACGCACTTCGCCCGCTCGCGGTCGGCGGAGCCGCCCGTCAGGCGATGCCCTCGGCCCGCATCGCCTCCCAGTCGGCGGCGGTGGGCTTCGCCACCGTGCCGAAGATGTAGTCGCCGATCGGGAACGCCACGTTGAAGTTCTTGTCGGGGTAGCGGTGGTGCAGGAAGTGGTGGCGGGCCACGCCCTTGAACGCCGCCCAGCGGGCGAACGGCCGGTTGGCGGGCTTGTGCATCTCCAGGTGGATCTGGTTCCACAGGAAGTGATGCAGGCAGACGACCATCGGGAACATGATCGCGGCCGTGGTCGAGAACCAGACGAGGATCCCGCTCACCGCCAGCGACTCGAGCAGTCCTTCCCCCATGTTGAGCCGGATGCCGCGATCCTCGCCTGGGGGCACCGGATCGTCGTGGAAGTCTTGGCGATACTGCCGGTGATGCTCGACGGCGTGGCTCGTGAACATCCGACGGCGGGCCCGCAGGTGCCGCCACAGGAAGAACCGCGGCATCTTGTGCATCAGCCGGCAGTGCACCTGGTGCTCGATGATCGACATCAGCACCACCAGCGCGACGAACCAGCAGCCGAGATGGAGCACGAGCGACATCAGTGGTCTCACGGGGTGCGGGCGGCCCACACGTCGGCAGCGGATGCCGAGCGGCTGGAAGCGGCGTCGGGAGAGATGTACCAAAGTCCCGCGGGGCACGGCAGGCCAATTCCGCGGCCCGCAACTGTCGCTTTTGTTTCGTGCGTGACCGGCCGGCCGGAGCGGCCGCGGACGCCCGCCCGGCGGCAACCGGGTGATCGTCGCCGAGTCGGCGGAGTTCACCGGCGCCCAGGCCCGCGAGCTGACGGCGATCATGGACCTCGGCTCGTGGGAGGTGTGGCTGCAGCCGGTGGCGAGGCATCCCGATGGTCATGCCGCCTACCACGAGGCGCTGGCACGGTTCAACGCCGGGCATCGGCGGCTCGCGTCGCGAGCGGATTTCCTCATCGCCGGTCGGGCGGAAGGCCTGCTGGAACGCTTCGACCGGATGATGCTGCAGCGGGTGCTCGAGATGCTGGAGTCGCATCCGGACGCGCGGCTCGCGGTGAACGTGAGCCATGAGACGTTCGTCAAGACGTCGTTTCCCGCCTCGTTCCTCGACCTCATCCGGCGGGTGCCGGACGGATGCCGGCGAATCGTCCTGGAGATCGCCTCGCGGTGCATGGCGGCGCCGAACGACATGGTCCGGCCCCGGCTCGAGAGCCTCGCGGCGGCGGGTGTGGCGGTCGCGATCGACGACTTCGGCAGCGGCATCAGCCGGCTGCGGTACCTGACGCAGTGGCCGCTCGCCTTCGTGAAGCTCGACGAGGTCGTGACCCGCTACATCGATGACGACCCGCTGCAGCGGGACTTCGTCCGCACCGTGGTGAGCCTGTGCCGTGCCCGGGGGATCACGACCGTGGCCGAATACACGCGGAGCGAGGAGCAGTTGGCCCGGCTCGTCGAGGACGGGGTCGACCTGTTCCAGGGCGAACTCTTCGGCATGCCGCGGCCCGCGGCCGACGTCCTCGCGCCGCCCGCCGTCGCCGCCGCCCACGCCTGAACCCGCGGCTGCGGCCGGTCCTTCGCGCCGGCGCGGCCCGCCGGCCTTTCGGCTACCATGACCGCGGTCTTCGTCCTCCGGCCGCGGTCCGCCCCATGACCACCGTGTTTCCCGCCGAACGCATCCTCCTCGGGCCCGGGCCCAGCCCCGTGTCCGCCCGCGTGCTGCGGGCGCTCGCCGCGCCCACGCTCGGCCACCTCGACCCGCAGTACCTCGCCATCATGGACGAGACCTGCGAGATGCTGCGGCAGGTCTTTCGGACCCGGAATCCGCTCACCTTCCCCGTCAGCGGCACCGGCATGGCCGGCATGGAGTGCCTCGCGGTGAACCTCCTCGAGCCGGGCGACGAGGCGATCGTCTGCACGAACGGCGTCTTCGGCGGCCGGATGAAAGACGTGATGGAGCGGTGCGGGGCCACCGTGCATGCGATCGAGGCCCCGTGGGGCGACACGATTCCGCTGGAGGCGATCGCGGCCGCCCTCGACCGGCACCCGCGGGCGAAGGTCTTCGGCATCGTGCACGCCGAGACGAGCACCGGCGCCCACCAGCCGCTCGACGGCATCGCCGACCTCGTCCACGCCAAGGGGGCCCTGTTCCTCGTCGACGCCGTCACGAGCCTCGGCGGCCACGAACTGGAGGTCGACGCCTGGGGCATCGACGCCATCTACAGCGGCACGCAGAAGTGCCTCAGCTGCCCGCCGGGCCTGTCCCCGGTGAGTTTCGGCGACCGGGCGTTGGCCGTGATGGACGCGCGGAAGTCGAAGGTCCAGTCGTGGTACCTCGACGTCTCGATGCTGCGGAAGTACTACACTGGCGGCGGGGGCGGCGGCCGCGTCTCCACCACACCGCGCCGATCAACATGACCTACGCCCTCCACGAGGCCCTCACGATCGTTCTCGAGGAGGGGCTCGAGGCCCGCTGGGCCCGCCACGCGGCGATGCACCGGCGGCTGCGGGCGGGGCTCGAGTCGCTGGGTATCCGCTACGTGCCGGCGCGGTCGCTCCACACGCTCAACTGCATCCACAAGCCGGAGCATGCCGACGACGCGGCCGTCCGCCGCCGGCTGCTCGACGAATACGGCATCGAGATCGGCGCGGGCCTGGGCGTGATGGCGGGCAAGGCCTGGCGGATCGGACTCATGGGCCACGGGGCGACCGTGCGGAACGTGGACTTGGTGCTCGCCGCGCTCCGGGAAGTGCTGAAGTAGCCCCGGCACCGAACCGCATGGCCACCGTTGTCGACCGCCTGGCCGCGATCCTCCCGCCGGACCGCCTGCTCGTGCGGCCGGCGGAACTGGCCGTGTATGAGAGCGACGGGCTCACGGCCTTCCGTGCGCGGCCGCTGGCCGTCGTCGTGCCCGAGACGGCCGACGAGGTCGTGGCGGTCGTCCGCCTGTGCCGCGAACTCGCCGTTCCCTTCGTGGCCCGCGGCAGCGGCACGAGCCTGTGCGGCGGCTCGCTCCCCGTGGCCGATGGGATCGTGATCGCCCTCAACCGGCTCAACCGCATCCTCCGGCTCGACCCCGACGAGCGGATCGCCGTCGTGGAGCCGGGCGTCGTCAACGCCCAGGTCACGGCCGCGGCCGCCCCGTTCGGCCTCCACTACGCCCCCGACCCCTCGTCGCAGAGCGTGTGCACGATCGGCGGCAACGTCGCCTTCAACTCCGGCGGCGCCCACTGCCTGAAGTACGGCATGACGTCGAACCACGTGCTCGGGATCAAGGCGGTGCTTGCCACCGGCGAGGTCGTGGCCTGGGGCGGCGTCGGCGGCGAGCGGCTCGGCCCCGACTGGTGCGGCCTGTTCACCGGCAACGAGGGGCTGTTCGGGATCGCGCTGGAGGTCACGCTCCAGCTGCTGCCCAGGCCCGAGTGCTTCCACACCGTGCTCGCCGGCTACCGGACGCTGGAGGAGGCGGGCGACGCGGTCGCGGCGGTGATCGCCGCCGGCCTGCTGCCCGGCGCGCTGGAGATCATGGACGCGCTGGCGATCGAGGCGGCCCGGGCCGCCGTGCACGCCGACTATCCGCCCGGCTGCGAGGCGGTGCTCATCGTGGAGCTCGAGGGGCCGCGGGAGACCGTGGCCGTGGAGCGGGAGCGGCTCGACGCCATCCTGGCCGCCAGCGGCCCGGTGACGGTGCGGCCGGCCCGCGACGCCGACGAGCGGGCGGCCATCTGGAAGGGACGCAAGAGCGCCTTCAGCGCCGTCGGCCGCCTCTCCCCGGACTTCATCGTGCAGGACGGCGTCGTGCCCCGGCGCCGGCTTGGGGAGGCGCTGCGGAAGATCGACGAGATGTCCCGCGCCGCGGGTCTCCGCGTGGCGAACGTGTTCCACGCGGGCGACGGCAACCTGCATCCGCTGATCCTCTACGACGGCCGCGAGCCGGGCGGGCTCGACCGGGCCGAGGCCCTCGCCGGGCAGATCCTGGAGATGTGCGTGGCGATGGGGGGCTCGCTCACCGGCGAGCACGGCATCGGCGTCGAGAAGCGCGGCCACATGCCGGCGATGTTCTCCGCCGACGACCTCGACTGCATGCGGCGGCTGCGGGCCGCCTTCGATCCGCTCGGCATCGCCAACCCCGGCAAGATGTTTCCGGAAGGCGCCCCGCCCGGGCTGTCCCACGCCGGGCTGCACCCGCTGGAGCGGGCCGGAGTCATCTCCCGCGAATGATCGCCCCCACCACGCTCGCCGAACTCGCCGCCGCCGTCCGCAGCGCCCCGCGGGTGCTCGCCGTCGGCGCGGAGACCAAGCCGCGGCTCTCGGCGGTGGAGGCGGTGAAGATCTCGACGCGGGGCCTCCGCGGCATCGTCGAGTACGAGCCGGACGAGTTCACGTTCACGGCGCTCGCCGGCACGCCGCTGGCCGAGATCGTCGCCGCGCTCGGCGAGCGGAACCAGTACCTGCCGTTCGATCCGCTGTTCGTGGCCGCGGGCGGCACGCTCGGCGGCGCCGTCGCCGCCGGCATCAGCGGTCCCGGCCGATTCCGCTACGGCGGCATCCGCGACTTCATCCTCGGCGTGCGGTTCGTGGACGGCACGGGCCGGCTGCTGCGGCTCGGCGGCAAGGTCGTGAAGAACGCCGCCGGGTTCGACGTGCCGAAGTTCCTCGTCGGCAGCCTGGGGCGGTTCGGCGCGATCGGCGAGGTGACGTTCAAGGTCTTTCCGCGGCCGGAGGCGACCCTCACGCTCGAACTGCCGTTCAGCCCCGACACGCTCACGCGGCTGGCGCGGTCGCGGTACGAGCCCGACGCGATCGACGTGCCGCCCGGCGGCGCGACCCTGCTCGTGCGGCTCGCCGGCCCGGCCCGGTCGATCGAGGCCCTGGCCCGCGAGATCGGCGGCCGGCGCGTCGTCGGCGCCATCTGGGAGCGGCACCGGGAGACCCCGTGGCGGTGCGTGGCCGACGTGGCTCCCGAGCGGATGGGCGAGTTTCGCTCCGCCCACGTCAGCTGCGCCGGCAGTCTCGCGCTTTCGACCACGCCGCTGCCGCACGGCCTCGCGCTCCGCGGCGACGGACCGCTCTGGCCGGGCGGCCGGACCCGCCATGCGATCGAGGATGCCGTCAAGGCGGCGTTCGACCCGGATCATCGCTTCCCCACGCTCGACGACTGATGCTCCACCAGATCCCCACCGACCGCTACGGGCCGCTCGGCCAGCCGATGGCCGACGCCGTGCAGGCCTGCGTGCACTGCGGCTTCTGCCTCGCGGCCTGTCCGACCTACGACCTGCTCGGCCAGGAGATGGATTCGCCCCGCGGGCGGATCGTGCTCATGAAGCAGGTGCTCGAGGGCCAGGCGACGTTCGCCGACGCCCAGCCGCACGTCGACCGCTGCCTCGGCTGCCTGGCCTGCGAGCCGGCCTGCCCGAGCGGCGTGCCCTATCGCGACCTGATCAGCCCGTTCCGCGCGCTGGCCGCGGCGCAGGTCCGCCGCGGCCCCTGGGAGCGGCTCCGCCGGTTCCTCGCCGCCCGCACGCTTCCCTTCCCCGCGCGGTTTCGCCTCGCCGCGTGGCTGGGCGGCACGCGGCTCGCCCGCCGGCTCGCGCCGCGGCCACTGCGGCCGATGCTCGACCTCATCCCGGCAGTGCTCCCGCCGCGGCAGTCGTGGGCCGAGGTGAACGCGGCCCGCGGCCCACGGCGGGCGCGGGTGGCGTTGCTCACGGGCTGCGCCCAGCAGGTGCTCGAGCCCGACATCACCGCGGCGACGATCGCCGTGCTCACGAGCGAGGGCGTGGAGGTCGTCGTGCCCCGCGGCCAGGGCTGCTGCGGCGGCCTCGCCTGGCATACCGGCGACCTCACGGCGGCCCGGGGATTCGCCCGCCGGAACATCGATGCGTTTCCGGCCGACGTCGACGCGATCGTGACGACCGCCGCCGGCTGCGGCTCCGCGATGCACGAATATCACCTCGTGCTGCGGGGCACGCCGGACGAATCGCGGGCCGAGGCCTTCCGACGCCGGGTCGTCGACGTGACCGCGTTCCTGGCCACGCTCGGCCTTCGCGGCTCGTTGCGGGAAACGCGGCTCAAGGCCGCGTACCAGGACGCCTGCCACCGCGCACACCCGCAGGGGGTGCGCAGCCCGCCGCGGGAACTGCTCCGGTCGATCCCGGGCCTCGAACTCGTCGAGATCGCCGACCCGCATCTCTGCTGCGGCAGCGCGGGCACCTACAACCTCGACCAGCCGGAGATCGCCGCGACCCTCGGCGAGCGGAAGGCGCGGGCCATCCTCGCCACCGGCGCGGACGTGGCCGTCACCGGCAACATCGGCTGCCTCATGCAGGTGCGGATGCACCTCGGCCGTCTCGGCTCCACCATCCCGGTGCGGCACACGATGCAGGTGCTCCGCGACGCGGTGGCGGATGCCTAAAGCGGATCGCGCCGCGGAGGAGCGGGCAGCCGTCGCGTTTGGCGAACGCCGTTTCGCATGGCGGGCGGGGTGGCCGTCCGACCCGGAGTCCCCGGGTTTCCACCCGGGGCTTGGCGGAGGTGGTCCCCCCGCTTCCAGAAAGCCCGGAGCGGAAGCGATGGGACCCCGTGTGCATGCCGCAAGCCCGCCGGCCATCCCGAGCACGGACCGAACGCCAAACCCACGTTCCTGGCCTCGCAACCGGAGCGGAAGCGATGGGACCCCGTGTGCATGCCGCGAGCCCGCCGGCAATGCCGAGCCGGGCCTGAACGCCAACCCCCTTTTGCATGGCACGCGGGGGGGGCGTTCCGACCCGGAGTCCCCGGGTTGCCACCCGGGGCTTCCCAGGAAGCCCGGAGCGGAAGCGATGGGAC
>JBJTHX010000209.1:0-3270 GCA_046094745.1 Planctomycetia bacterium | reverse complement strand
GTGCTGCACACGCACTCCGTCTGGTCCACGCTCCTCTCCGGCGCCGACCTGCCGCGCGGCCGCGTGCGGATCGAGGGCTTCGAGATGCTCAAGGGGCTGGAGGGCATCGCCACCCACGACACGTTCGCCGACGTGCCGGTGTTCGCCAACACGCAGGACATGACCGAACTGGCGGGACGGATCAGGGCCGCCTTCGCGCCGCTCGACTGGGCGGCGGCCGGCCGGCCGCCCTGCCACGGCGTCCTGCTCGCGCGGCACGGGCTCGACACCGGGGGCCGCGATCTCGCCCCGGCCCGGCGACACGTCGAAATCCTCGAGTTCCTCTTCGAGTGCGTCGGCCGCGAGCGGATGGCCGCCGTCGGCAACGCCTAGAACCGCGCCCGCCCCGTTCGTTTCCAGGAGAACTAGCCATGGCGATCGTCACCGTGCCGGCCGAGCAGCGCCGGATCACCGACCCGGCCGAGATCAAGGCGTTTCTCAATGCGCAGGGCCTGCACTACGAGATCTGGCCGCTGGAGGACCGGGTCGACCCGGCCGCGCCGGCCGAGAAGATCCTCGCCGCCTACGCCCCCGAGATCGACGACCTCAAGCGGCGGGGCGGCTTCGTCACGGCCGACGTGATCGACGTCTATCCCGACACGCCGAACCTCGACGCCATGCTTTCCAAGTTCTCCAAGGAGCACACCCACACCGAGGACGAGGTGCGGTTCATCCTCCAGGGCCGGGGCGTGTTCCACGTCAACCCCGTGAAGCGTCCCGTGTTCGCCATCGAGGTCTGGGCCGGTGACCTGATCAGCGTGCCGCTCGGCACGCGGCACTGGTTCGACCTGTGCAGCGATCGGCGGATCCGCGCCATCCGTCTGTTCCAGGACACGAGCGGCTGGACGCCCCACTATCTCGACGAACCCGTGCACGGCCGGTACGAGCCGCTCTGCCTCGGGCCGGCCTGGGTGGCCGGCAGCGGGGGGGCCGCGCGGTGATCGTGTTCGACGGCCGCGGCATCCTGCTGGACGTCGAGGGGACGACCTCGTCGATCTCCTTCGTCTACGACGTGCTCTTCGCCCACGCGAAGGCGCACGCCGGCGAGTTCTTGGCGGCCAACCGGGCCGACCCGCGGGTGCGGGCCGCGGCCGCGGGGATCGCCGCGACGGCCGGGCTGCCGCCGGGCGACGTCGACACGCCGGAGGCGATCACCAGGATCGCGCTGGCGGCGATCGATCTCATGAACCGTGACGTGAAGGACACGGCCCTCAAGGCCCTGCAGGGCATGATCTGGCGGAGCGGGTTCGAGTCGGGGGCGGTCGTGTCGCACGTGTTCGACGACGTGCCGCCGGCCCTCGCCCAGTGGGCCGACTCGGGGCTCGACGTGCGGATCTACTCGTCGGGTTCGATCGAGGCGCAGCAACTGTTCTTCGCCCACACGGCCGCCGGCGACCTCCTGCCGCTGCTCCGCGGCCACTACGACACCACCACCGGGCCCAAGCGGGAGGCGGCCAGTTACGCGGCGATCGCCGCCGACATGGGACTCGAGCCGCGGCAGATCCTCTTCGTGAGCGACGTGGGTGCCGAACTCGACGCCGCCCGGCAGGCGGGCATGGCCACGGCCCTGGCGGTGCGGCCGGGAAATCGCGACGCGGGGGGGCTGTTCGCCCACGAGCCGATCTCCTCGTTTGCCGAGATCCTCACATGACCGCGGCCGCGGGCGGCGACGGGCCGCGATGCGGAGCCGGCGGCTCGACGGCGCCGCGCCTGGAAGAGGCGCTGGCGGAGGCGGTCGCCCGGGCGGCCGAGGCACTCGGAGCCGGCGGTCCGGCCGATCTGGGCGTCGTCTTCGTGTCGGCGGCCTACGGCGACTCGGTGCGGCCGGTGTTCGAGGGGCTGGCGGACCTCGTGCCCGCCGCCACCGTGATCGGCACCTCGGCCGAGGGCGTCCTCATGGGCGCCGAGGAGCACGAGACGGGTCCGGCCGTCGCGGCCTGGCTCGCCCGGCTGCCGGGCGCGATGGTGGCCCCGGTGTCGCTCGAATACGCACAGACGCCCGACGGCAGCATGTTCACGGGCTGGCCGCCCGACCTCGACGGCGGCTGGCCCGAGGGCGCCGCGCTCGTGCTGCTCGCCGACCCGTTCTCGTTTCCCGTCGAGGGCCTGATCCGCCGGCTCGCCGAGGATCAACCGGGCGTGCCGATCGTGGGGGGCATGGCGAGCGGCGGCGCCATGCCCGGCGGCAACACGCTGGTCTGCAACGGCGGCACGTTCGACTCGGGCGCCGTGGGCGTGGTGGTGGGGGGCGGGGTCTGCGTCCGGCCCGTCGTCTCGCAGGGCTGTCGGCCGATCGGCCGGCCGCTCGTGATCACCAAGGCGGAGTCGAACGTGATCCACGAACTCGGCGGGCGGCCCGCGCTCGAGCGGCTGCGGGAGATCTACGGTGGGCTCGACCCGACCGACCGCGAACTGGTCCGCACGTCGCTGCACGTCGGGCGGGTCGCCAGCGAATACCAGGCCGAGTTCCGGTCCGGGGACTTCCTCGTGCGGAACGTCGTGGGGGCGGATCCCGAGTCGGGCGTGATCGCGGTCGGCGACCTCGTCCGCACCGGCCAGACGGTGCAGTTCCACGTCCGCGACGCGGCCAGCGCCCACGACGACCTGGCCCGGCTGCTCGGCGAGGCCGCGACCCGCGGAGCGGCCGCGGGCGCCTTGGTCTTCACTTGCAACGGCCGGGGCACGCGACTGTTTCCCGAACCCCACCACGACGCCCGCTGCCTGCAGGAGCGGCTCGGCCCGCTGCCCGCCGCTGGCTTCTTCGCCCAGGGTGAGATCGGCCCGATCGGCCGGCTCAACTGCCTCCACGGGTTCACGGCGAGCATCGCCCTTTTCGAGCGGGGCTGATTCGCGTCAGCCCGCCCTGATGCGGCCGCGATCCGGCATTGTGGGGGCGGACACCCGCCCCTATCCTCCCGCCGGTTTTTCCAGTCCCCGGAGGCCGCCCATGCTGTGCCGTGCCGGCGTCGCGATCATGTGTCTCGCCGTGGTGGGCTGTGCCCACCACCAGAATCAATATGCCTACGCGCCGCCGCTGGCGCCGCCGGTCTATCCGCAGCCGCAGCCCGTCGCCGCGCCGGCCGTGTCGGTGCCGCATCCGACGCAGCCGGGGGTCATGCCGCCGACCGCGGTGCCCGGCCCGATGCCACCCGTGACGATGGCCCCCGGCGTCGAGTGCTGCCCGCCGCTCGGCCCGGGAGAGTTCATGGTGGCGCCGGTCGTGTACGAGGA
>JBJTHX010000208.1:0-4938 GCA_046094745.1 Planctomycetia bacterium | reverse complement strand
GTTTCGTAGGGTTTTTAACCCGAAAGTCCCCTGGAAGACGACCAGGTTGATAGGCCGGACGTGTCCGTGCAGCAATGCACTCAGCTTACCGGTACTAACGGACGAACGCTTGACCACTCGTATCCAGTGCTTGCGAGCAGCCCGCTCGCAGCATGCCAATTACCACGACCTGTCGCCGCACGAGCGGCGACGCAACCTTTCGCCGCTCCGGCGGCGACACGGTATTTCCGGTGAACATATCTGGAAGGTCACACCCGTTCCCATCCCGAACACGGTAGTTAAGCTTCCAGAGCCGATGGTAGTGCCACAAGTGCGAGAGTAGGTATCGCCGGAATCTTTCAAGCACCGCCCGTGCGGCCGCAAGGCCGCGCGGGCGGTTCGCTTTTGTGGGTCTGGCGTAGCCTGGCTCGGAGCGATCCGAGGTCAGTCGGGCGTGAGTTGCGAGAGGAGCTCGCCGATGAGCTCCAGGGGGAGGCCGACGATGTTCGATTCGCTGCCGGCCACCAGTCGCAGCGGGAGCCGCTCGTCCTGGTAGCCGCAGGCGCCGGCCTTGCCCTGCCACAGGCCGCTCGCCAGGTACCACTCGAGAAACTCGTCGGTGAGCGGGTCCATCGCCAGGAGGCTCTCGCAGTGGGCGGCGACGGGCTCGCCGCTTGGCCGCTGCCAGAGGCAGACGCCAGTCACAACGCGATGGCCGCGGCCGGAGAGCGTGAGAAGCATCCGTCGGGCGTCGGCCTCGTCGGTCGGCTTGCCCAGGGCCTGCCCGTCGACCTCGGAGAGCGTGTCGCAGGCGATGATCGTTCCAGCGATGCCGGTCGCGGCCACGGCCTGGGCCTTGGCGGCCGCCAGCCGGCGGACGTAGGCCTCCAGCGACTCGTCCGGCCCTCGCGGGTCGGCCTCGGCCTCCGCGGCCTCGGGGGGCACGACGACGGTCACGTTCCAGCCCGCCCGTCGCGCCAACTCCAGCCGGCGGGGCGAGCGGCTTGCAAGCACGATCGGGCGCGGCGAGGCTGCGTGCATGGGCGACGTGTCCGATCGTATCGACGTGATCTTCGAGGACGAGGACCTGATCGGGCTGGCCAAGCCCGCGGGGCTGCCCACGGCCAACGCCCCGCGCGGAGCGAAGAGCGTCTACACCTGGCTGCAGGGCCGGCTTGGGCCGGCCGCCTTCGTGGGGATTGTAAGCCGTCTCGACGCGCCGGTCTCGGGTGTGCTGGTCGTCGCGAAGTCGGCGGCTGCCGCGGCCGACCTCGCGCGGCAGTTCCGCGAGCGATCGGTCGCCAAGGAGTATGCGGCCGTGGTCGAGGCCCGCTTTCCGGCGCCGCTCGGCCAGTGGGTGGAGTGGCACGATGCGGTCTCCCGCCGCCCCGATGAGCCGCGATCCCTCCTGCAACGGGACGTCCCGGCCACGGAGGCGGCCGCCGAGGAGGAAGAGGACGACGCCGGTGCCGCCGGGGTGCCCGCCCGTGCGGCCCATGTTCGGGCGCGGGTCGTCCGCCGCGCGGGCGAGGTGTCGCTGGTGGAACTCGAGCCCTCGACCGGCCGCCGCCACCAGCTGCGGGTGCAGCTCGCTGGCCGCGGCTGTCCCATCGTGGGCGACCGGCTCTACGGGGCGCGGCTGCCGTTCCCGGCCGGCATCGCGCTGCACGCGCGGCGACTGCGGGTCGAACACCCGGGCAGCGGTGCGCCGGTCGTCTTGGAAGCGGGCTGGCCACCCGCCTGGGAAGCCCGGTTTCCCGCGCTGCTGCGCGGCGGCGCGGGCCGGTGACCGGCGGGCCCTCGGTCCCGGCTGGTACACTCGTTCACTCCGACTTCCGCCGCCAACGGCCGCCCCGTTTCATGTCGTCAATGCCCCCGGATCCCGCGACCGTGCCTGCCGCCTGCCGCCTCCGGGAGACGGTGGCGGCCAGCGGGCTCCTGCAGCCGGGACAGTTCGAAGCCGCCGAGTCGGAGGTGCGGCTCGTGATGGCCGAGGCCGAGGCCGGCCCGGCGGCCTGGGACCAGGCAGTGGCCGACACGCTCGTGGCCCAGGGCCTGCTCACGAAGTTTCAGGCCCGCGAACTGCTCGCGGGACGGCGGCGGTTCCGCCTCGGGCAGTACACCGTGCTCGATGAGATCGGTCGGGGGGGCATGGGGCAGGTGTTCCGCGCGGAGCACGCGATGATGGGCCGGGAGGTGGCGCTGAAGGTGCTGCCGCGGGCCAAGGCGACCCCGGAGTACGAGGCGGCCTTTCGCCGCGAGATTCGCATGCTGGCCCGGCTCGACCACGAGAATCTCGTGCGGGCCCTCGATGCGGGGCACGATGCGAAGGTCTACTATCTGGTCACGGAACTGGTGCCGGGGCTCGACCTGCGAAAGCAGGTGCTGAAATACGGGCCCCTCGACGATATGGCCGCGGCGTCAGTGATCAGCCAAGCAGCCTGTGGGCTCGCCTATGCCCACGAGCAGGGCCTGGTGCATCGCGACGTCAAGCCCGGGAACCTGCTTGTCACGCAGGATGGCAAGGTGAAGGTGCTCGATCTCGGGCTCGCGGGCTCCACGCTCGATCCCGAGACGGTGGGCACCGGCAGGGTCGTGGGCACGATGGACTACATGGCTCCCGAGCAGATCCGCTTCCCGGATGCCGTCGGCCCGGCGGCGGACGTCTACGGCCTCGGCTGCACGCTCTACTTCGCCCTCTCGGGCCAAGTGCCGTTTCCGGGGGGCACCCGCAAGGAGAAGGCCCAGCGGCAACTCACGGAAACCCCGGTGCCGCTGGGACAGCTCGTGCCGCACGTCGACCCCGCGTTCTGCCGGCTGGTCGAGGAGATGATGCGGAAGTCGCCGGAGGACCGGATCCACTCCGCGGACGAGGTGATGGAGCGGCTGCGAACCTGGACCCCGCGGACGCGGGTGCCGATGTCGCGGACGCCGGTTGCGGGAGGCGACCGCCGCCCGGCAGATACGGCCCGCCTCCAGCCCCCACCGCTGCCTGCCGCGGCCGGCGAGCCGGCCTCGAGCCAATCGGGCCACGGCCTCTGGCCGCCGGGCGAGGAGGGCTGGCCCGCCAGCGTGGGCCCGGGGGACGACTTCCCGTGGCCGCTCCACTCGCCCCCGGGGACGACCGCGGTCTTTCCGGACCGTCGGCACGCGGCCGGGTTGGTCGCCGCGCTTCGGGAGATCATCACGGGCCCTTCCGCGCCGGAACTCGGCCGAGCCGCGGGAATCGCCGCGGTCGTCGGCGTCACCTTCGGCGGCGTGATGCGGCTGATCCGCGGGCTCGATGCGGAGCGGTTCGACGGCCTGCTGGGTAGCCTCTCGCCCACGGGCCTGGGTGTGGTCGCGTTTCTGCTGCTTTTCGTGGTGCAGGCGGCGGCCCTGCTCGGCAGGCGGCAGCGGCGGTGACCGTCCCCGGACCCGCATGCGGCGCCGGCGCGTTGACAGCGGACCGGCCGCGCCCTACGAAACAGGCGTTCGCGAGCCCGTTCGCACCCGGCCGCGACGCCCCGGACGGGTAGCTCAGTTGGTAGAGCAACGGACTGAAAATCCGTGTGTCGCCGGTTCGATTCCGGCCCCGTCCACTCGCCTCACCGCATGCTCACCGCACAGGTCCCGAGGCCGCTCCGCAGGTAGTTGAACTGGACCTGCGGATGGTCCGCGAGCAGCGACATCGGCACGGCCGAATCGACGATCCGCTGGGAGATCATCAGCGCCGTGAGCCGCTGGCCGAGCGGGTTGTCGTGGACGCCCGCCAGCCAGATCGAGACCCGCTCCGCCCGCCACGTCTCGCGGGGCCCCACGGTGATCGCCTCGGTGGGCACCATCGTGATGTTGCCGCCGCCGCTGGTGCGGGCGTTCTGGGCGATCGTCAGCGGGTGGAGTTCCACCACCCTCGTGCCCAGCCGCCGATACTCCTCCGCTGTCGGCGGCTGCCGCTCGTGCGGCCCGGTGCGGCGGAGCGGGTCGTTGAAGGCCCAGTGCTTTGCGTCCCCCTGTCCGCCCTGCATGATCGCGCAGCGGGCCCGATTCCAGCTGGCGACGTAGGCGGCCGTGTCCGCCTTCGGGAAATGCAGGTTCTCCTCCGGCATTCGCAGTTCGGGCCGGATGCGGTCGAAGCAGAGCTCGCGATCCGCCCGCTCGAACGAGAGCGGATGGGTGACGGGCACCTCGCGGCCAGCCGCACACCACTCGTCCATGCCCCAGAAGTGGGCATGCCGGAGGTCGAGATCGAGGGCGTTGACGAGCCGGGCCACCAGCGGCAGTTGCTCCGTGGGACCGATCGGGCCGCAGATGCCGACCGGATCGTCGGCCGTCGCCTGCCGCCAGGCCTCCACGTACTCGAGCGCCTCTGCCAGGTAGAAGTCCTCGGGCGTGTCGTACATCACGACGCGAAAGCCGGGCCGCGATAGGCCCGCGATGTCCGCGGCCGACAGCGCGGCCGCGTCGCGGATGAGTTCGGCATCGAGCGTGGTGTAATCCCACCAGTCGGGGGCGATCTGGCTACGGCGTCGTTCCATGGCATGGGCTCCGGGAGCGGGCGCGGATGGCGTGACGGACGCGGAGTGTAGCAGTAGGTCACTCGGCGCCGGATGGGATCGCCGCGGCGGGGACGCACCGCGCGGAGCCTGCCAAACGCACGCGGGCGGTGCCTTGCGGCACCGCCCGCTTGAGTTTCATGGCGGACCGTTCACTCGGACCCGCTGGCTGCCGGGGCAGCCCGGCACGGTCAGCCGGCGACCATCGCCTTGAGGTTCTTCAGGGCGCGGACGCGGACCTTCACGCTGGCCGGCTTGGCCGGGCGGTCCTGGAGTTCGCCGGTGAAGGGGTTCTTCACGCCCTTCTGAGCCGGGCGGGCGGGAACCTTGCGGCGCTCGATCTTCACCAGGCCGGGGATCGAGAACACCCCGATGCCCGAGCCCTTGAGGGACTTGTTGATCTCGTGAGTGAGGGCTTCCATCA
>JBJTHX010000207.1:0-8900 GCA_046094745.1 Planctomycetia bacterium | reverse complement strand
CAGCTGGGTGGCCGCGACATCGAGCGCGATCGCGACCTGCGCGGGCGCGGAGAGTCCGGCATCCTCGATGGCCCGGGTCAGCGTCGAGTCGATCACGCGGGCGACGGCGATCACGACGCCGGCGGCGCCGTCCCGCCAGCCGCCCTTCGCCACGTAACTCTGCAGGAATGCGGCGGCGCCGCGGAGCGGCAGCTTCCAGGCCGCGGGCCGCTTGCCCTTGCGCCGCATGACGTCCGCCTTCAGCGGTGCGTAGCGGAGCGAGCGGGCGAGCACGTCCACCAGCCCGTCGTAGCTGAAGTGCAGGATCGATCCCGGCAGCAGGACCGGCGGCCGTGAGGCCTCGACCTCCTCGTGCACGGCCAACGGCTTGAAGGCCGCGGTCGTGCGGTTGAACAGCCGCAGCACGCGAGCATAGGCCCACGGGCCGTGGCGGATCTCCCGCCGGCCGACGAACGTGCGGCGGCGAAACTGCCAGCAGGCGGCCGGATCGGAGAGGTCGACGCCGGTGAGCGCCGTCCGCGCCTCCTGATCGAGCACCTCGTCGGCGTCGAGCGCCAGGATCCAATCGTGGGCAGCCAGTTGCACCGCCCGCCGCTTCTGCGGCCCGTACCCCAGGAAGGGCTGCCGTTCGAACCGGGCGCCGGCCGCGCGGGCGATCTGCTCCGTGCCGTCGGTCGACCCCGAGTCGAGCACGAGCCGCTCGGCGCAGCAGTCGCAGGCCGCGAGCACCGCGGCCAGGTGCCGTTCGGCATCGCGGGTGATGATCACGGCCGAGATCGGCAGCCGGCCCGCGACGGGCGGCGGGCCCGTCATGGCGCCGCGGGGCGGGCTGCCGCGTCGGCCACGTTTCCGCCCTCCGGCGCGAACCGCGCCGGAAACTCCAGCACGAACGAACTGCCCTCTCCCTCGCTGCTCGTGGCCCGGATGTCGCCGCCGTGCTCCCGGAGGATCTTCCGGCTGACGGCGAGCCCGAGGCCCGTGCCCCGTGCGCCCTTGGTCGACATGAAGACGTTGAAGATCCGCTCCAGCGTCTCCGGGGCCATGCCCGCGCCGTTGTCCTCGACGCCGATCCGCACCAGGCCGGCGTCGCGGTCGAGGCCAGCCTCGACCGTGATCGTCGGCTCGGGCCGGCCCTCGACCGCGTCGAGGGCGTTGGTCACCACGTTGAGCACCGCCCGGGAAATCCCCTCGGGGTCGAAGAGCAGCGGTGGCAGGTCGGCGACCGGCGTCCAGTGGATCGTCGCCCCCAGTTCCTCGGCCGGCTGTGCGACCGTCTCCACGATCTCCGTCACCAGGCCGTTGAGGTCGCTGGGCACCGGGTCGGGCTCGCGGTCCTTGCCGTAGGAGAGCATGTCCATGACCAGCGAGGAGATCTTGTTCTGGTTGCGGTTGACGATGTCCCAGCCCTTCCGCAGGACGGCGAGATCCTCGTTGTCGAGGCCCATCTCCACCAGGTAGCTGCCGCCGCGGATCCCCTGGAGGATGTTCTTGATGTGGTGGGAGAGCGTGGCGATCGTCTGGCCCACGGCCGCCAGCCGCTCGGACTGCACCATCGCGGAGTAGTAGGTCGTGTCCTCGACAGCCAGCGCCGCCTGGTGGGCGATGGCGATCATGAGCTTGAGGTGGTCGTCGCCGAACCGACGCCGCCCCGACTCCGCCGCCTCGACCAGCGGCGTCGTCGTGTCGACGTAGATCACGCCGACGATGTCGTAGCGGCCCTGCAGCGGCACGCAGATCGCCTCCCGGACGCCGGTGCGGACGACGCTGTTGCCGGCGGCGAAGCGGTCGTCCTCCTGGGCGTCGCTCGTGAGCACGCCCTCGCGATTGGAAAGCACGTAGTCGAGGATCGTGCGGCTGATGACCATCGAGCCGGCCTCGCCCTCGCGGCGGTCGCGGCGGGCCTTGGTCTTGAGTTCCTTCGTCTCGGGGTCGACGAGCATGATGCAGCCGCGGTCGGCCTCGACCCACTCGAAGACGAGCTCCAGGATCCGGCCGAGGAGCTCGTCGATGTCGAGCGTGTGGCTCACCGCCAGCGACGTGCGGTACATCACCTGGAGGTTGCTGCGGGCCCGGGCGAGCCAGCGGTTCTGCGACTCCTCGGGCGCGGCCAGGGCGATCGAGTCCTCCTCGCGCATCGTGCGGACGATCCGCGAGCCGTCGCCGCCCGCCTCGCCGCCCACGATGTCGACCAGCCCGATCGCCTGCTCGTCCTGCTGGTCCTTGGCGTAGACGAGCACGGTCCGCCCGATGCGGATCCGGTCGCCACTGGCGATCTCGGCCCGCTCCACGCGGCGGTCGTTGAGGACCGTGCCGTTGGAGCTTTTCAAATCCCCGAGCACGAGCGTGTCGCCCACCCGGCGGATCTCGGCGTGCCGCCGCGAGACCTCGTTGTCCTCCAACTGGATGAAGTTGCCCGATTCCCGGCCGATCGTCACGGCCAGGGGCTGCCCGGCCAGGTCGAACCGCGCGCCCTTGTTGCGGCCCTGGATGACGAACAGTGCGGACACGGTGCGGGGAAGCCTGGGGGAGGGATGGACCACGGATTGTCGCACCCGGCCCGGCGGCCGGGAAGCGACCCGGGTGGGCCGGGGTGCAGCCCGGCGCGCGAACCCGCCGGGGGGCGGTGAAAGCCTCGGCTTCGGAGGCGAGGATACGCCAACTCGCCTCGACTTTCCCCGACCCCCCGGCTCGTCGGGCGGTGAGGCCTTGGCAACTGCACGAAACCTCCACGCGGCCTAAAATGCCGTGATCAGTGGTCGTGGCCTGAGCATTTGGAGCGGAGGAGAACGCCGTGAACGTGTGGCAAGCCAGTGCGGGCCGTCGGCTGATCGCCGTGGCTGCGGCCGTGGTCGCTGGCGGCGTCACCGTCGCCGACGAGCCGGCGGATGCGGGGCGGCGGGAGCGGTTGCGGCGGGCCGTCGAGTGGCTGGCGGCGCCCGAGCGGGAGGGCCGCGGGCCCGGCACGCCGGGCATCGTCGCGGCCGCCGACTGGGTCGCGGAGCAGTTCGCGGCGATCGGGGTCCGGCCGCCGGGCGCGGAGCCGGCGGCGTTCCAGCCGTTCGCGATGACGCTCGACGCGACGCTCGGGCCCGAGGCGGAGAATACGGCCGAGATCCTGGGGCCAGCCGGTCCCGATGGCGCGGAGACGAGGATCCCGCTGGAACTGGGCCGTGACTTCACGCCCCTGGCCGCGGGCGGCTCGGGCGCGTTCGAAATGCCACTCGCCTTCGCCGGCTACGGCATCTCGGCCCCGGCCGAGAAGTACGACGACTACGCCCCGCTGGGCCCCGGCGGGGCGAAGGGGCGGGGCGTGATCGTGCTCCGGCAGGAGCCGCAGAAGGACGACCCGCACAGCGTGTTCGACGGCAACCAGGCCTCGCAGCACGCAACGCTCACCCGCAAGGTGGCCAACGCCTCGGAGCACGAGGCCGGCGGCATCGTGTTCTGCAACGATGCCGACGCCGACGGCGACGCGCTGATGGCCTTCACCCGGGCCGGCGAGGGCTCGGAGAAGCGCACGCTGCCGGTGCTGCACGTCCGCCGGGCCGTGATCGACGACGTGGTCCGCCGTGCCCTCGGCCGCGGACTCGGCGAGATCCAAAAGGGCATCGACGGGTCGCTCGAGCCCGCCAGCCGGCCGCTAGACGGCTGGCGGATCCGCGGGCGGACGGCCATTCGCAGGGTCGAGACCCAGGGCCGCAACGTGCTTGCCGCCCTCCCGGGCAAGGGTGCGCCGGCGGGCGAGGGGCGGACGGCGATCGATCCCGCGGAGACCGTGATCCTCGGCGCCCACTACGACCATCTCGGCTACGGCGGCTCCAACTCGGCCGCTCCGGGGGAGCACGCGGTGCACCACGGCGCCGACGACAACGCCAGCGGCACGGCCCTGCTCGTGGAAGTCGCCCGGCAGCTCGCCGCGGAAGGCCCGCTGCCGCGGCGGATCCTGTTCGCGGCCTTCTCCGGCGAGGAGCGCGGGTTGCTCGGCAGCGGGCATTACGCCGCCAATCCCGTCGTGCCGCTCGGCGACACGGTGGCCATGGTGAACCTCGACATGGTCGGGCGGCTCGACGGCGACAAGCTCGTGGTGCACGGCACGGGCACCGGCACCGGACTCGAGGCCCTCGTCGACCGGCTCTGCGGCCGCCACGGCTTCACGGCCGCCAAGGAGCCCGGCGGTTTCGGTCCCAGCGACCACGCCAGCTTCTACGCCAAGAAGCTGCCGGTGCTCCACGTGTTCACCGGCTCGCATGCCGACTACCACCGCCCCAGCGACACCGCCGAAAAGATCAACTACGACGGCATGGTGCGGCTAGCCGCCCTGGTCGCCGACGTGGTCCGCGAACTGGCCACGGTTCCCGAGCGGCCCGCCTACGTCGAGGTGGCCTCGAAGATGTTCGCCCGCGGCGGCGGCGACCGTCCCTACTTCGGCAGCATCCCCGACTTCGGCAAGCCGGGCGGCGGCTACGCGATCTCGGGCGTCGCCAAGGATTCGCCCGCGGCCAAGGGGGGGCTGCAGGGGGGCGATCTGATCGTGCGGCTCGGAGAGAGCGCCATCACGGGCCTCGAGGACTTCGACAGCGCCCTGCGGAAGCACAAGGGGGGCGAGGCGGTGCCGGTCGTGGTGCGGCGGGAGGGCAAGGAGGTCGCGATCGAAGTCGTCCTCGGATCGCCGCGGTGACCGCCCGTTCGTGGCGCACGCCTCCAGGCGTGCGGATGCACCCTCAGTTGCGCGTTCGTCTCTTCGCAAGCCTGGAGGCGTGCGGCACAGGGGCGTGGCAAGAGGGCCTGTTTTTCGGCCGAAAAGTTGGCCTTGAGCCGAGGCGGGGCGGTCGCCATCATCCCGCCGCCCTCGGGTTCGCGGCGGCCATGGATGGCCGTCGACCGTGCGGATCCGGCGCCGTCGTGCAAGCAAGGAGTGCATTCCGTGAACAGGCAATTGACTGCATCGATTCTCGCGGCCGCCGTGGCGCTCGTGCCGCTCTCCGCGTTCGCCCAGACGCCGGTCGCGCCCGTGCAGCCCCGGCAGCCGGCCGCCGCCCCGGCTGCCCGCTCGGCCGCGACGGCCCTGCAGGCGGCCGTGGTCGACGTGGGCTACATCTTCAAGAACCATGCCCGCTTCAAGGCGGAGATGGACAAGCTGAAGGACCAGGTGATGGCCGCCGAGAACGCGCTCAAGGCGGAGCAGGAGCGGATCAAGGGGCTGATGGACCAGCTCAAGGGCTACAACCCGGGCACGCCCGAGTACCGGAAGTTCGAGGGCGACGTGGCCAAGGCGCAGGGCGACTTCAGCGTCAACGCCCAGCTCCAGAAGAAGGACTTCATGGACCGGGAGGCCAAGGTGTACCTGCAGGTGTACAGCGAGATCGAGCGGGCCGTGAGCCAGTTCGCCCGGGAGCACGGCATCGCCATCGTGCACCGGTTCGACGGTGATCCCGTCGACTCCAGCGACCGCAATCGGATCCTCGGCAGCATCACCAAGCCGATCGTCTACTACGATCCGCAGATCGACATCACGCCGGACATCCTCAAGATGCTCAACGGCGCGAGCGTCGCGACCCAGCCGCAGGCCGGCCAGCCCCGGCGCTGATCCGCGGTCTACCGTTTCCGGTGCCCGGCGGCCCCGCGGTGGGCCGTCGGGCACCTGCTCTTTCTCGCGAGTGCCATGCGTCCCAGGTCGCAGCGAACCATCCGCCGTGCGGTCGCCGTCTCCGGCCGGGGCTATTGGAGCGGGCGGGAGTCCCGCGTGGAGTTGAAGCCCGCGCCGGCCGGATCCGGCATCGTCCTCGTCCGCATCGATGGCAGCGTGCCCGTGCGGATCCCCGGGCTCGTCGAGAGCCGAATCGAGGCGGTCAATCGCACGAACCTCGCCGCGGCCGGGGTGCAGGTGCAGATGGTCGAGCACTGCCTGAGCGCCCTGTCAGGCCTCGGGGTCGACTGCTGCGCCGTGCACGTCTCGGCGGAAGAGATGCCGGGGCTCGACGGTTCGGCGGCGGCCTTCGTCCAGGCGATCGACGCGGCGGGCTTCGAGGACCTGGCCGCACCCATCGAGCCGCTCGTCGTGGACGAGACCATCCGGATCGCCGACGGCACCGCCTGGGTGGAGGCCCAGCCGCCGCGATTCGCGGGGCTGTCGGTGGAGTATGAACTCGACTACGGACCCGGGCCCATCGGTCGGCAGTCGCTCGCGCTCAAGGTCACGCCGGAGACGTACCGGTCCGAACTGGCGGCGGCCCGCACCTTCCTCGGGGAGGCCGACGCGGCGCGACTGCGGGCGGCGGGGCTCGGGCTGACGGTGACGCATCGCGACCTCGTCGTGTTCGGTGCCGACGGTCCGATCGACAATCCGCTGCGGTGGCCCGACGAGTGCGTTCGGCACAAGGTGCTCGACCTCGTGGGCGACCTCGCGCTGGCGGGCCGGCCGATCCACGCCCACGTGCGGGCCTCGCGGAGCGGCCATCGGCTCAATGCCGCCCTCGCGGCCGCGGTGCTGGCGGCGGAGCGAGCCGGTGGACGGAGGCGGGCCTCGGCCTGATCCGCATGTCCCACGAACCCGATCCCCCGGTCACGCTGCCGATCGCCGGCGGTCCCGCCCGCGTGCACCCGACCGCCGTCGTGGAGCCGGGAGCCCGGCTCGGCGACGGCGTGAGCGTCGGCCCGTGGTGCGTGGTGTCCGCGGCCGCGGTCATCGGCCCGGGCACCGTGCTCCATAACGGCGTCACCATCATGGGCGACGTGCGGATCGGCGCCCGGAACCGGATCTTTCCCAACTGCGTGATCGGCGGCGAGCCGCAGGATGTGAGCTACCAGGGCTCGGCGACGCGGGTGGAGATCGGCGACGACAACGTGATTCGCGAGGGCGTGACCATCAACCGCGGCTCCGAGAAGGAGGAGGGCGTCACGTCGCTCGGGAGCTCCAACTTCCTCATGGCCGCCTGCCACGTGGCCCACGACTGCCGGATCGGCGACCACGTGATCATCGCCAACGGCACGCTCCTCGGCGGCCACGTGCGGGTGCAGTCGCGGGCCTCGCTCTCGGGGGCGGTGGCCGTGCACCATTGGGTGACGATCGGCGGCTGGTCGTTTGTCGCCGGCCTGTCGCGGGTCCTGCACGACGTGCCGCCGTTCATGCTCTGCGAGGGCTCGCCGGCCCGGCCGCGGTGCGTGAACCTCGTCGCCCTGCGGCGCGGCGGCTTCGACCGCGACGCCGTCGAATCGATCGCCGAGGCCCACCGGTTGCTGTACCGGGCGCGGGTAGGCCTGGAGCCGGCCCGCGAGATCCTCCGGCAGCAGGCGATGATGGGCCCGCACGTGGGTCACCTGTTCGAGTTCCTCGAATTGCAGCAGGGCGGCCGGCATGGCCGGGCCCGTGAGCGACGGAGGGCAGCATGACGCGGACGCGGATCGCGGTGGTGGGATGCGGGCACCTGGGCGGGATCCACGCCCGGCTGCTGGCCGGTCGGGAGGACGCCGAACTCGTGGCCGTCGTCGACCCGGTCGCCGAGTCGCGGGAGCGGGTCGCGGCGGCGCACGGCTGCCGGCCGCTCGCCGAGCTGCAGGAGCTCGTCGGGCTGGTCGAGGCGGCGGTGGTGGCGGCGCCCACAGGCCTGCATGCGGCGGTCGCGCTGCCGCTGCTGGCGGCGGGCATCGACCTCCTGGTGGAGAAGCCGCTCGCGGCGGACGTGGAGGATGCGCGGGCCATCGTGATCGCCGCCCGGCGGCACGGCCGGACCGTCGCGGTGGGCCACGTCGAGCGTTTCAATCCGGCATGGCGGGAGGCCGTCACGCGGGCCGGAAGGCCGACCGTCGTCGAGGCGACGCGTCACGCACCGTTCACGTTCCGCTCGCTCGACGTGGGCGTCGTGCACGACCTGATGATCCACGACATCGACCTCGTGCTGGCTCTCGACCCGGGCCGCCTGCACCGGGTCGAGGCCCAGGGCATCCTGGCGTCGGGCGGCCACGAGGATGCCGCCCGGGCCCGGCTCACGTTCGCGTCCGGGCTCGTCGCCGACCTGTCGGCGTCGCGGATCAGTCCGGTCATGCGCCGGGCCGTCACCATGTGGTCGGAGAACGGCGTCGTGACGGTCGACTTCAACGCCAAGACGGTCGACGTCGTGGCCCCCGCGCCGGTCGTTCGCGACGGGCGGTTCGTGGCCGCCGACGTGCCGCCGGCGGAGCGCGGCGGTCTGAAGGACCGGTTCTTCAGCGAGATCCTGCCGCGGGAGACGGTGACCGTCGCCGATGCCAATGCGATCGCCTGCGAGCACGATGATTTCCTGGCGGCGATCCGCGCGCGGCGGCAGCCGCTGGTGACGGCCGCGGCCGGTGCGGCGGCGGTGGAGATCGCGGCCCGGGTGATCGAGGCCCTCGACTGCACCTCCTTCGGCACGGCTGCGGCGGGCCGCGCAGCCGGCACGGTCCCGCTCCAACCGCGCCGCAAAACCGCCTGATTCCGGCAGCCCCGCGCGACCGTCACGGTCGGAGGGGAGAAGCCGGCCGGCGCCGGCCGATACACACCGGAGGCCGGCCGCCGGGCCGCCCCGGAGACGCCCAGACCAGGATACTGCCCGCCTGCATCGTCATCGTCGCGTGCGCCGCGTCCTCCGCGGCCGCCGTCGCGGACACCGCCGGCCGTCCGGTGCCGCCGGATGTGTACACCGGGCTGGGCCTGGCCGACTTCGAGGGGCAGGGATCGATCGCGGCGGCCCTCCGCCAGGCCGGCGGGCCAGCGGCTGCCGACGCTGCCGACGAGCCGGCCTTCGAGTTCCGCGGGATCGCCGCCAGGAAATCATCGTGCTCGCAGGCGATCGCATTGGCATCGGCGACGGTCACCGTCTCCCGCGGCAGGATCTCGCTGAAGAACCGGTCCTTCAGACCGCCGCGCTCCGCCGGCGGCACGT
>JBJTHX010000206.1:0-4771 GCA_046094745.1 Planctomycetia bacterium | reverse complement strand
AGGTAGACGATGAAGTGCCGCGTGTCGGCCAGCCCCATCGCGGCCACGGCCTGGGCACCCTCGAACGAGCCGAGACCGAAGGCCAGCCGCAGGAGGAGCGCGACGGCGGCCGCCTTGCTGGCCACCGAGAGGAAGGCCCCGACCTCGGCGGCCGCCCCCTCGAACACGTCGGGGCACCAGAAGTGGAACGGCACGGCCGAGAGCTTGAACGCCAGGCCCACGGCCAGCATCAGGCCGCCGAGGGCGAGGACGAGCACCTCGCCGCCGTTGCCCCCTTCGCCGACGATCCGGGCGAGCTCCGCGGCCATGCTCGGCAGATGGCAGGTGCCCAGGACGCCGGCCAGGAGGCTGATGCCGTAGAGCATGATGCCCGCCGCCCCCGCGCCGTAGACGGCGTACTTGAGCCCCGCCTCGGAGGCGGCCTTGCGGCCCTTCAGGATCGCGGCCAGGGCATACGAGGGCACGCTCGCCATCTCCACGGCCATGAACACCATCAGCAGATGGTTGGCCGAGGCCATCAGGCACATGCCCAGCGCCCCGCCGAACACGAGCGTGTAGAAGTCGGCGCCGTCCTCGCGGTCAGGAATCCCCGAGACCTTCGTGAACAGGATGTAGAGCACGAGGAACGCGGCCAGCAGGAGCCGGATCGCAGCCGTCAGCGAATCGAAGACCAACAGCCCACCGAACAACTCCTGGCGGGCCGGCGTCGTCGCGGCGGTGTCGCCGAGCATCCAGGGCGAGCCGGGCAGGCCCCGCAGGTCGCACCAGGCGAACCACAGGGCGAAGGCCGCCCCACCGAGGGCGATCACCGCGGAGTCGGCGTGCCGCAGCACGGGCAGCATCCGGCAGAGGAGCAGGAGCACGACGGTCGCCGCGATCGCCAACTCGACGCGAAACAGCGGCAGCGACACGGCGAGCGTGTCGTTGAGCGTGCCGGTGATGAGGGATCCGATGTCCACGGTGAATCTGGCCTCCGGATCAGCGGACGTCGGGCGCGACCGACGCCGCGGCGAGGGCGGGCTGGGCCGCCGGCGCGTCTGGCCGGACGCGGCGGGTCCAGTCGGCCAGCGTCTCGACCTGCCGGTTCACCGACGGCGTCACGTAGTTGAAGATCAGCTGCGGCGCCAGGCCGAACAGGATCGCGAAGAACACCAGCGGCGCCGCGATCGCCAGCTCCCGGCCCGTCATCGGGGTCAGGTGGTCGCCGTGCGGGCCCTTGTACTCGGCGCCCAGGTACACCCGCTGGATCGCCCACAGGATGTAGGCCGCCGTGAGGATCACGGTGAAGGCCGAGATCACGGCGAGCACGCGACTGTAGTTCCATGAGGAGAGCGTGACGAGCACCTCGCCGATGAACCCGCACAGCCCAGGCAGCCCGAGGCCGGCGAAGAAGATGGCGAACGCGAGGCCGGAATAGACGGGCATGCGGCCGACGATGCCGCCGAACTCCTCCAGGTTGCGATGGTGCACCCGGTCGTAGAGCACGCCGACCATGAAGAACATGCCGGCCGACGAGATGCCGTGGGCGAGCATCTGGAACATCGCCCCGTTGACCCCCTGGGCCCAGGCGTCCCAGCGGAACTCGTTGCCCGCCACCGCGCTCCACACGCCCAGGCCGAGCATCACGTAGCCCATGTGGCTGACGGAGCTGTAGGCCACCATCCGCTTGAAGTCCTTCTGGGCCAGGGCGGCGAACGCGCCGTAGACCATCGAGACCACGCCCAGCCCGCAGACGAGCCAGGCCAGCGACAGGCCCGCCCCCGGGCAGATCGGATAGCAGATCCGCAGGATGCCGTAGCCGCCGAGCTTGAGGAGCACGCCGGCCAGGATCATCGAGATCGGCGTCGGGGCCTCGACGTGCGCGTCGGGCAGCCAGGTGTGCACCGGCACCACCGGCACCTTGATCACGAACCCGATCAGGAGCAGCAGGAAGGCCCACGTCTCCAGCGACATGCCCCACAGGTTCACCGCCGCGAACGGCGAGTTCGGCAGTTGGCCGAGCTGGGCGAGGGCCAGGAGGTTGAACGTGTGCACCGGGTTGGCCGCCGTCTTGATCGCGGCCACGGCGTCGGCCGTGGCGGCCGCGTCGAGGCCGGGCGCGATCACATGGGCCGCCTGGAGCTGCTCGGGCGAGAGCATCCGCAGGTCGCTCGTGAAGTAGAGCATCAGGACGGCGAGCAGCATGAGCACGCTGCCGAGGAGCGTGTAGAGGAAGAACTTGATCGCGGCGTACTCGCGGCGCGGCCCGCCCCAGATGCCGATCAGGAAGTACATCGGCAGGAGCATCACCTCCCAGAAGACGTAGAACAGGAAGAAGTCGAGCGACACGAAGACGCCGAGCATGCCCGTCACGAGCAGCAGGAAGAGCACGTGGTAGGCCTTGACGTGCTTCGTGATCGGCCAGCTGGCGGCGGCCGCGAGCATCGACAGGAACGTGGTAAGCACGACCAGCGGCATGCTGATGCCGTCCACGCCGAGCAGGTACTCGATGTTGAAGGCCGGAATCCAGGGCTTCTTCACGATCCCCTGCATGGCCGCCTCGCCGACGACGAACTGCCCTGCCCCGGTGGCCCCAAAGAGCGTCGGCCAGGCCATCCACAGCGAGAGCACGAACACGACCGCAGTGGTGAGCAGCGTGATCCACCGGATGGCCTCCTCGCGGGCCTTGGGGATGATCGGCAGCGCCAGCACGGCCGCCACCACGGCGGGCAGGAAGACGATCGCCGAGAGGGGCCAGAGGGCGGGCTGGGCGAGGGAGTCGGTGGGAGGCATGGCGGGGATCCGTTCGGGTTCCGGGGTCGGGTTCGAGTCGGGTACTGCTTTCGGCCGCCGGCGTCAGCCGGCGAGCGAGGACTTGAAGAGCATCGTGGCGAGGACGAACAGGGCCACCGTGCCCACGGCGATGAACATCACGTACTGCCGCAGGCGGCCGGTCTGCAGCCGCTTGAGCTCGAGCCCCGCGTTCCAGGTGGCGTTGGCCGTGGCATTGACCAGGCCGTCGACCAGCGTGCGGTCGATCCAGGCGTCGACGCCCGCCAACTGCCGCGCGGCCCAGGCCAGGGCGTTGATCAGGCCGTCGATCAGCCCCTTGTCGATCCAGCTGGCCAGCTGCGCGATCCCGTGGGCCGGCATCACGAACAGGGCGTGGTAGATCTCGTCGAAGTACCAGCGGTTGGCGAGGAACGTGTACACGGGCCGGAAGATGGTGGCCAGCACGTCGGGCGAGATGATCCGCCGGAGGTACATCGCGGCGGCCAGCAGGACGCCGGCCAGGGCGGTGGCGAAGGCCGTCAGCGTGGCGGTGACGTGGATCGCCCCCTCGTGGCTCTTGTACTCGGCCGGAATCGTCACGCCCGCCGAGGCGAATCCCTCCGCGGTGCCGTCGGGGCGGGCCTGCTCGAGCAGGTTCGCGATCCCGACGCCGCCCGGCAGCGTCCAGCCGGCCACGACGGCCAGCACGGCGAGCACGATCAGCGGCGTGACCATCACCGAGGGCGACTCGTGGACGTGCTCGGCGACGTGGTGGTCGCGGGGCGTGCCGGCGAACGTCATGAACCACAGCCGGAACATGTAGAACGCGGTGAGGAAGGCGCCCCCGGCCACGGCCAGGAACAGGATCGAGTGCCGCGGGTTCGCCTGCGAGAAGGACAGCGCCTGGGCGAGGATCGCGTCCTTCGAGTAGTAGCCCGAGAAGCCGATCACGAACGGGATGCCCGCCCCAATGATCGCCAGGCAGCCGACGAGCATCGTAGCGGCCGTCGAGGGCATGACCTTCGCGAGGCCGCCCATCTTCCGCATGTCGTTGGTGTGGCAGGCGTGGATCACCGAGCCCGAGCAGAGGAACAGGAGGCTCTTGAAGAACGCGTGGGTCACGAGGTGGAACAGGCCGGCCACCCAGCCGCCCACACCGAGCGCGAGCATCATGTAGCCGAGTTGGCTGACGGTCGAGTAGGCGAGCACCCGCTTGATGTCGTTGGCCACCAGCGCGATCGTGGCCGCGATGAACAGCGTGATCGCGCCGCAGTAGGCGATCACGAGCAGCACGTCGGGCGTGAGCACGGGGAAGAACCGGCCGACGAGGTACACGCCCGCCGCCACCATCGTCGCCGAGTGCACGAGGGCCGAGACGGGCGTCGGCCCCTCCATGGCGTCCGGGAGCCAGACGAACAGCGGGACCTGGGCGCTCTTCCCCACGCAGCCGCAGAAGATGCCGAGGCCGGCGATGAACAACAGCCAGTTGCCCAGGCCGCCCGCCCGCCAGCCGTCCAGCCGCGCGGCGATCTCGCTGGCCGCGTCGGCCGGGCTGGCCGCGTGCTCGGCGGCGATCTCCGCCACCTGCTCCGCTGCGGCGAACTTCACCATCCCGTCGGGCACCTGGAGCGCGTGCCCCGTCGCCGCCGGTCGCACCAGACTGAACAACCCGGGACGGGTCACCGCGCCGCCATCGGGACCGGGAGCCATCGAGTCGGCGAAGTGCAGCGTGCCGAGCGCCCCCCACAGGGCCATCAGGCCGATGAGCATCCCGAAGTCGCCCACGCGATTGACGATGAACGCCTTGTTGGCTGCGTTCGAGGCGGACTTCCGTTCGTAATAGAAGCCGATCAGGAACCAGGAGCAGATGCCCACCAACTCCCAGAACACGAACACCATCGCCAGGTTGCCGGCGATCACGATGCCGAGCATCGAGAAGCAGAACAGCGACAGGGCCTGAAAGAACCGGGGGAACCGGCCGGGCCGGTGGAGGTGGTGGCCATCGGCGAGCGTCACCTCG
>JBJTHX010000205.1:0-3054 GCA_046094745.1 Planctomycetia bacterium | reverse complement strand
CGCCGACGCCGTCGCCGGCATCGAGGGGCTCGCGGTCGCGAAGGCGGGGCCCTTCACGTGGCTGACGCAGGGCACCGTGCCGTTCGGCACGCCCCCCTCGCTTTCGCAGCCCGAGGGAATCTCGATGCCTGGCGAGGAGTTCATGCAGGCCGTGTTCGCCCTCGAGCCGGGCAGGACGGCAGTCGCCTTCAACGAGCCGCGGACCGTGTGCTACGTCGTGCGGCTGGAGAGCCTGGAGCCGCCGCAGGAAAAACTGCGGGAGCAGTTCCTCGAGGCCCGCGACGATCAGCGGCGGCTGGCAATGGTGGCCCAGCGGGAGACCGCCCGCGCCGAGGCCGCCTGGGTCGAGTCGCTCGAGAACCGCCACGCGGTCACATGGCACCGCGAGCCGCGCTGAGCGGGGTGAAGGCTTCCGCCTCCGGCTGAAAACCGCCGGGGGCGGTGAAAGCCTGGGCTTCGGAGGCGAGGATAGGTGGCTTGGCCTTGCGTGCCTCGGCCAAGCCAAGCCTCGACTTCCCCCGACTCCCGGCTCGTCAGTGGGAATGAACAGTTGGCCGGCGAACGCTCGAGGATTCTATGGCCGCCTCGGCCATGACCCCGAGCCGGCGACACGGGGAAGTTCTGATGCGCTCTAGCGGCGCGGCTTGAGGACGATCGCGGCAAGGGGTGGGAGCGTGAGCGCGAGGGAGTGCTCGCGGCCGTGGTGCGGCACCGGTTCCGCCAGGATGGCGCCGCCGTTGCCCAGGTTGCCGCCGCCGTAGAACGCCGAGTCGCCGTTGAAGATCTCGTCGTACAGGCCGCCGCGGGGCACCCCCAGCCGGTAGCCCTCGCGGGGCACCGGCGTGAAGTTGCAGCACACCACGAGGAAGTCGTCGGGATCGGCCGCCCGCCGCACGAAGGCCAGCACGCTGTCCTGCCAGTTGTGGCAGTCGATCCACTCGAAGCCGGCGCCGTCGAAGTCGAGTTCGTGGAGCGGCTTCTCGCGGCGGACGAGGGCGTTCAGGTCGGCGACGGTCCGCTTGACGCCCTGGTGGCTCTCGTACTGGAGCAGGTGCCACTGCAGGCTCTCGTCGAAGTTCCATTCGTGCCACTGGCCGAACTCGCCCCCCATGAAGAGCAGCTTCTTGCCGGGGTGGCACCACATGTAGGAGTAGAGCAGCCGCAGGTTGGCGAACCGCTGCCACAGGTCGCCCGGCATCTGGTCGAGGAGCGAGCCCTTGCCGTGGACCACCTCGTCGTGCGACAGCGGCAGGACGAAGTTCTCGTGGAAGGCGTAGATCAGGCTGAAGGTCAGTTCGTCGTGGTGGTACTTGCGGTGCACCGGGTCGTGCCGCATGTACCGGAGTGTGTCGTTCATCCAGCCCATGTTCCACTTCAGGCTGAAGCCCAGCCCGCCGACGTAGGTGGGCCGCGACACGCCCGCCCAGGCGGTCGACTCCTCGGCGATCGTCAGCGTGCCCGGGAAGTGCTGGTGGACCTGGATGTTGAAGGTCTTGAGGAACTCGATCGCCTCGAGGTTCTCGCGGCCGCCGAAGCAGTTGGGCAGCCACTCCCCCTCCTTGCGGCTGTAGTCGAGGTACAGCATCGAGGCCACCGCGTCGACCCGCAGGCCGTCGACGTGATAGCGGTCGAGCCAGAACAGGGCCGACGACACCAGGTAGTTGGCCACCTCGTGCCGGCCGTAGTTGAAGATCAGCGTGCCCCAGTCGGGGTGCTCGCCCTGGCGGGCGTCCGCGTGCTCGTAGAGGGCGGTGCCGTCGAACTGCCGCAGTCCGTGGCCGTCCTTCGGGAAATGGGCCGGCACCCAGTCGATGATCACGCCCACGCCGGCCCGGTGCAGGGCGTCGATCAGCGACATCAGGGCCGCGGGCGAACCGAAGCGGCTCGTGGCCGCGAACAGACCGATCGTCTGATAGCCCCAACTGGCCGAGAGCGGGTGCTCGGTGGGCGGCAGGAACTCGACGTGCGTGAATCCCATCTCGACGACGTACGGCACGAGTTCCCGTTCGAGGTCGGCGTAGGTGAGCCAGCGGTGCGGGGCGTCGCCCGGACGTCGCCAACTGCCGAGGTGCACCTCGTAGACGTTGAGCGGCGCGGTCAGGGCGTTGCGATCGGCGCGGTGGGCCATCCAGTCGCCGTCATGCCACTGGTGCTCGTGCAAATCGACGACCACCGAGGCGGTGCGGGGCGGCACCTCGGCGCCGAAGCCGTAGGGATCGGTGCGATCGGAGTGGGTGCCGTGGGCGTGGACGCGGTACTTGTAGAGCGTGCCCGGCCCGAGGCCCGGCACGAACAGTTCCCAGATCCCCGCTGGAATCCGCTTCTGCATCCGGTGGGCGACGCCGTCCCAGCCGTTGAAGTCGCCGATGACGCTCACGGCGTCGGCGTTCGGGGCCCAGACGGCGAAGTTCACGCCGCGGATGCCGTCGACGGCGTGCGGGTGGGCGCCGAGCTTCTCGTAGCTCTTCCAGTGGCGGCCCTCGCCGAGCAGGTACAGGTCGAAGTCGGTGAGCATGACGGGCCGCGGCGAGGAGGGGGTCCCTCCAATCGTTGCACATGGTAAGGTCCCACGCGACGCCCTTTCCGACCCGGCGGCCCCGGATCGTGTGCCGGATGTGCCGGCTGGGAGGGGGGTGAGAGAGCAGACCATGGGCTACGAGCGGTTTTCGCCGGTGGCGCGGCGGATCGACGTCTGCGGGACGCCGTACACGATCTGGCAGCCCGCCGACATCGATGCCCTGATCGACGTGGAGGCTTTCGAGCGGGACGAGCGGATTCCCTACTGGGCGCAGGTCTGGGAGTCGGCGATCGTGCTCGCCGAGGAACTGGCCGCCGGCGACGGCGCGGGCCTCACGCTCCTGGAACTCGGCTGTGGCATCGGCCTGCCTGCGATCGTGGCCGCCCGCCGTGGCTTCCGCACGACGGCCAGCGACTACGAGACGCATGCGCTGGAGAGCGTGCGGTTCAACGCCGACCGCAACGGAGCCGCAGGCCTCGCCGTGCGGCTGCTCGACTGGCGGGCCTTGCCGGCCGACCTCGGCACCTTCGACCGCG